>NZ_JAUBQU010000093.1:0-25914 GCF_036701435.1 Microcoleus sp. Pol12A5 | reverse complement strand
TCCTGGCACATCTTTAGATGAACTCATCTGTGCCTACTGCGCTCAATAGTGTCTCTTTTTTATTTGAAATGACTATACCAATTCAGTGCCGGTACTAACAACCATTACACACCAGCCCACCAACCTGCGTTTAATTTTAGCCTACAAGCTCGGCCTTCCTGAACAATTGAAACCTTGGTTAAAGCTATTTCCGAAGTCGAAGGCGTTTTGTCCCAAACAACTCCAGAAGTTGAGAGTTTAGGCATTAACCAAGATTATTTGCATCTTATTTTCCCCTATTGGAAGCTGCAGGAACAAGCACAGGTGCAACGGACAAAAACTGTGGTAGTGGAGGCGATTAAAGTAGCGTGCGTCTGTGGGAACCTTAAAATTATTCAACCCGTAGCGGTGACTTTGTACGATCGAACCCTTTACCGTGAGTGAGTTTGGAATTTTGAGTTGGGAGAGGGAGACTGTGGGAGAAAGCGAGAGTGGGATAGTCAGAGAGTGGGAAAAATCCTGTTTCTCCTGTCGGACTTCTTCACTTTTGACTTGTGCCATCCCCCTCCATCCGTTAAATCCATTAAATCCCGTACACTGCTGCGTGGCCGAACGTCCCTCTGACTTCTCCCTTCTGACTTTTCAAATCAAGCAAAAGGCGAGCCTATTTCTCATTAGCACGCCTCCAAATAGAACTTTATTTTGTTGTCAAACGTAATTGATGAGATTGTTCCGGTTGAAACAAATCATGAAGTCGTCTTGCTAGCGCGACGACGGCGTGCTGCAACCAAGCCACCCAAACCGAGAGCCAAACCAGTCATTGTCATCGGTTCTGGAACTGCTTCTGCGCTCACTGCGAAGTCTTGGAAGTCTGCGTCGTTGTTGTTACCACGATCGTCGAAGGAGATTAGCGTGCCTCCATTAAACAGAGAACCTGTGCCGTTGGTAAATTGTCCAGCAGCTTGGAAGACGTTCGTGGTTTCTTTGCCAAGTGCGTCCCACAGTTGCGATTGCGCCCCAAACACCGCTTGCTGGCTGCCACTGTTCAAGGCTGAGGTTGAGTAGACACTGCCACCCCAGTCACTGTCGAGCCCCAAAGTGTAAACTTGATTTGCCAGGAATGTGAATACTACCGAGCCAGAACCCAAGACTGTATTGCCCAGAGTTCCTTTCCATTCGTTGTCCCAGTAGTTGTCTGAGGATTTAGTTTCCGAAAACAGCGTGCTAACTAGAGAGACCGCCGAGTCCTTCACACTGTAGACTCCCAAAGAGGATTGGTACATTCCGTGAGATTCTTTGAAGTTAAACTTGACGCTTGTATCTTGGGTGAATGTGATGCCGTTGGTGCCAAAGGAGAAGGCTTGAGCTGGAGCTCCGGCGCCAAACAGAGCTGTGGCGGCTGCGGTAGCTGTTAGGGCGGATAAGAGTTTGGTATTCATAACCTGTTCCTTTTGTGCGAGGGTCTTAATATTTTCATTATGCGATACTTTCTTTGTATTTGGTTCACTTTAAGTAAAGTTTGACATATTCTTTATCAAGCCTTTACATAACCTTCACAAATGCTGTCGCTCGCATCTATCAGCAGGCGATCGCTCCCTACAAATAGCCACTAAATAATTATAAAGAGTGTGGATAGAAACCTTGCAGTCACTGGTCTGGGAGCGCGGAGTAGCGCAACTGATTTCGAGCTGACCTATGCTAATTTTTTATTTAATTCTCAAGTCTAAATCCTGAACAGCAAACACTTAAGTATAAATACGGTAATATTTGTGCGTACTGACAGTTAGAGAAGTTTTATATTAACCAGAAACTGGGAATATTTGTTTTTTGGGACTTTTGTAGGGGAGTTAAAGTAGTTTATCTATCGGGTAAAGTACGTACAAACTGCGATCTTTGGATTTACGTGTTTTGGTTGAATTAAGTAGATGCGGTGGCGTGAGATATCCCAAAGATGCGGAGGGGATGGAATTTCCCCAGACTGAAGCAGTAAAAGATCGGATTGCCCCTCAACAAAGATTGTATAGAGAAGCTCTCGCCCCGTCTTTGCTCCCGATCGCCCAAATCAAAAAAGACCGCTGTAGCGTTCCTCTGCCCAAGGTTCCCCCCGCTGGTGGTAGCCGTTGCGTTCCCAAAAACCGAGTTCTTCGGTTTCTGTAAATTCCAAGCCGTTAATCCATTTAGCGCTTTTCCAAGCGTACAAGTGGGGAACTACGAGCCGCATTGGGCCGCCGTGGTCTGCTGACAGAGGTTCGCCGAAGACGGTGTGGGCGAAAAAGTTTTCTTCTCGGAGGAAGTCGGCGATCGCAATGTTGGTAGTATAGCCGCCGTAGCAGTGTTCCATGACGTGCAGAGCTTTTGGATCGACTTCTATATAGTTCATAAAATCTGTGACTTTGACTCCCGTCCACTGCACATCGAGTTTTGACCACCGGGTGACGCAGTGAAAATCCGCCGTAAAGTTACTTTGGGGCATGGCCTGGAAGTCCGACCAAGTGAAGGTTTTTGGTTTTGCTAATCCCCAGACTTTAAATTCCCAACTCTCAATACTGACGGAGGGTGTATCGCCGTAGGTCAGCACAGGAAAGCCGTTGGCGAGGTATTGACCTGGGGGGACGCGATCGAGGTTTTCTGATTCTGGCTTGCGAAAAAATTTGCCCAGCATTGATTCACGCTCTACAGTAACTGCCTGCAATCCTGAGTATAACTTGCAGAGATGGGCGCATCGCTATTCGTCTCCAGGTAGAAAGCTTTCATCACTTCTGCCGAAATAAAATCCCCCTATCATGCTAGATGCCCGCCTAATTCTGCCTTCGGAGAGAGGAGAAGCTAAAAATTTTAAAAATTTATCACCCCAGCGTATGAATTACCTAATCCTAAATTTTATCGTAATTAATGGTGCATTTCCGAATCTTTGATGTATTGTTACAATATGCTCAGATGCCATATGTAAAAAAAATTGATGGGGTAAAAATCATGATCGCAAGTTGCTTGATTCCGTTGACGGTATGCTTGATTGCTTGGTGGGTGACTGCCGGGACTGACAACAGAACGCTAGACGGAATTCCGGCTCCCATAGCTGCAATTATTGGAGTGTGTTCGTTAATTTGGTTGCTGGCGGTGTGTCCTTGGCCTGTTGAACTCGCTCTAGTTTTGGCCGTGGTGGTTTTCGGCAAAGCTTATTTGCAAAAAATTTTGAAAGTCGGCTGAATTTTCAGGGCTAGCGCTCCTATGATTTGCGGGGGCGCGATCAAGTGCTGCTACTTTGTTAAATAGTTAAATAAAATTTTTCGCGATTTGTCTGGCTAGGTTCTCGGAGGAGGTCGCAAAGACGGAATCAACCCCAGAACTGGTGAAATTCAATTTATATATTTCAGTTAAAAATTAGAGCATAAAGATTGACAGAGAAACCCGGTTTATCTAAGATAAACCGGGTTGGTAAGGTTATGAAATTTTCACACATCCCGCAATAATTGCTTAGGACTTAGACACTCGGAACCCAAGAAACCGGGTTTCTGAGTCTACGAGTTTTGCTGTACGTGCGTAAAATAGCGAACTGTTAAATTGGCAAGCGACTGATATCTTTATTAGAACCAACTACTACCATCGCGTCGCCTTTTTTCAAGCGTTCACTTGGTTGCGGATTGATCTCGAACTTGTCGGCGCGACCGACTGCTAGCAAGTTCAAACCATACTTGCGCCGGAGCTCCAATTCCGAGATGGTTTTACCGTCAAACTTTTCAGGAACGAGCACCTCAACGATGCTGTGATCTGGGTCGAGGTCAAACCGTTCTAAAATGCTGGGCTGTGTAAGAATCCGGGCCAAAGAGCAGCCCATTTCTCGTTCTGGAAAAACTACATGATCTGCACCCACTTTTTTCAACAGTTTTAAGTGAGTTTCCGAAGAAGCTTTGGCTATTACGTGACTTACCCCGCCTTCCTTAAGATTTAGGGTGGTGGTAATGCTTTCTGCTAGGTAATTGCCGATCGCAACAATCACTGTTTCAAATTCAAATATACCGGCTTCCCCAAGAGCGCTAGGCTCAGTAGAATCTAACTGCACAACGTGAGCAGCAATACGATCGGTCAAAGCTTGAGTTACTTTTTTTTCATCGGTGTCAACTCCCAAGACTTCGTAACCCAAGCCGTGCAGAGTCGAACACACAGCTTTGCCGAAGCGTCCCAAACCAATAACTGCAAACTGCTTGTTGTCGGCGCGCAAAGTGCGAAAAAAATTCAAAGATGACAGGTTCACTCAATATCCAGCGCTGAGCCTCTTGCTGTTTAAATTTTAGCAGAGACAGCGCCGCCTCCTTTTGATTTTTGGGTAAGTAGTAAAAGTTGATTTGGGTTGTCACCCATTGTTTAGATTATCAGCAAGTAGGCAGGATTTTTTTATCCCACTAACAAACTTTCCTCAGCATACTTAAAAGACCTGGGTTTGGGGTCGCCAAATGCAGCACTTATCAGCAGCAACACGCCAACCCGACCTATATACATTGTAGCAATCAAAATCAACTTACCGATCGCTGAAAGCGTGGGTGTAATCCCAGTGGAAAGACCGACCGTGGCAAAAGCTGAAACTGCTTCATACAGCGCTGCGATAAATTCTACTTGGGGATTGGTCAGCTCGATTAAAATAGCAGATGTGAACGCGACCAACAGGGAACCGAAGACTACGCTAATCGTTTTCAGAATCATTGGTGGCGGGATTTGACGCTGATAGCACTCCACATCTTCCTGGCCTTCGATAACTGCTGTGGTACAGCAAAACAATAGCCTAAAAGTTGTGGTTTTGATTCCGCCGCCGGTGCTGCCAGGACTGGCGCCGATAAACATCAGCGCTATAGTCAGAAATAGCGAGGCTTCGCTCATTTGGCCAATGCTAATTGTATTGAAGCCCGCCGTGCGGGGAGTAACAGCTTGAAACCAAGCTGCCATCACCTTTTGAGGAAAATTTAGAGCACCGAAAGTGTCTGGGTTGTCGTATTCCAACACCAAAAAGGCTAGCGTTCCTAAAATTAAAAGGACAGCCGTTGTAGTAGTAACAACTTTGAAGTTTAGGGAAAAAACTGTGCAGATTGGGCTTTTGTTGAAGCGATCGCGCAGCCACAGGTACATTTCCATAATTACTTGATAGCCGATTCCCCCAAATATGATTAAACCCCCGACTGTGAAGTTAACCATAGGCGAAGTGATGTAGCCGATCAAATTATCTGAATAGATGCTAAAACCGGCATTGTTAAACGAATTAACGCTGTGAAATATAGCAGACCACACGCCCTCTTTAAATCCGTATTGGGGGACGAAAACCGTCATCAGCAAAAACACTCCTGTTAATTCAAACAAAAGCGTTGTTGCTAGAATTGACTGCACGAGTTGTACTACGCCGGCTAGCCCGGATTTGTCGAGAGATTGTTGCAGGGCAACTTTGTCTTTCAATCCAAAGCGGCGACCCAATAATAGCAGCAAGAAAGTCGTGGCTGTCATGTAGCCCAAGCCTCCTATTTGCACCAGTAAAACTAGGCACAGTTGCCCCCAAAAAGAGTAATATTTTCCGACATCCACAACCGACAAGCCCGTGACGCAGACAGCGGAAGTAGATGTAAACAGTGCTGTTATTGGATCGCTCCAAGTTCCATCAATTGTGGAAAAGGGCATCATCAGTAATAAAGCACCTGTGAGGATGACAGCGAGAAAGCCCAAAGCAATGGTTCGCGAGACAGTCATTCGATTTTAGATTTTAGATTTTAGATTTTAGATTTGACAGGGAACCCACAAATCGATTTTAGATTTTAGGTTTGAGAGGGAACCCACAAATCGATTTTGGATTTGAGGTTTGAGAAGGAACCCACAAGATCGATCCTCGGGCTTGAAATCAGGACATCTCTGTTTGGCGAATGCCGGAGACCGATCGAACTCAATCGCCAAATTCTATGACAACAGCGGGAAAATAACGGTAGAATTCCTTTAATAACTTGCGATCCGGCGATGACATCAACACTTTACCAGCAAATTCAGCAACTTTACGACGCTTCTAGCGGTTTGTGGGAGCAGGTGTGGGGCGAACATATGCACCACGGTTACTACGGCCCGGATGGCAATTTGAAAAAAGAGCGCCGACAGGCTCAGATAGATTTGATAGAAGAACTGCTGGCTTGGGCTGGAGTACCGTCAGAGAAGGCACTGGGTGAATCTTACCGCATTCTCGATGTCGGTTGCGGGATCGGGGGCAGCACGCTGTATTTGACCGAAAAGTTTAGTTCGATCGCTCAAAATAATTTAAAGTTGGATGGCAAGGTCGATCGAGAGCGTAGCCGATCGCCCGAACTAAACAAAACGGGCGCTAGCGTTACAGCGACCGGGATTACTCTGAGTCCGGTACAGGCCAACAGAGCGACCGAACGCGCTAAAATTGCCGATGCTCAAAGCAATGTGAATTTTTTGGTGGCCGATGCTTTGAATATGCCTTTTCCTGACGAGTCATTCGACTTGGTTTGGTCGCTCGAAAGCGGCGAACATATGCCAGACAAAATTAAGTTTTTGCAGGAATGCTGTCGCGTACTTAAACCGGGAGGAACTTTGATTTTGGCAACTTGGTGTCACCGCCCGCTGGGAGAAACGGCGGGTGAATTAACTGATGAAGAGAGAAAGCAATTGGCAGAAATTTACCGGGTTTATGCTTTGCCTTATGTAATTTCTTTGCCGGAATATGAGGAAATTGTCCGCAGTTTGCCTTTGACAAATATTCGCACCGCTGATTGGTCAAAAGCTGTTGCTCCTTTTTGGGATGTGGTGATCGATTCTGCTTTGACTCCGAGCGCGATTTGGGGTTTGCTAACGAGCGGTTGGACGACTATTCAAGCAGCACTTGCTCTCGGATTGATGAGCCGTGGATATCAGAGCGGGTTGATTCGTTTTGGGCTGATTTGTGCTGTAAAATAACAGGCATATATCAGAGAAGTTTTGAGTCTTGAGTTGATGAGTAAGGTGCGTATTACGCACCCTACAGAATATTATTTGTTTGGCGTGGGTGTGAGATTTATGGGCAATGATTCGATTGGCAAGTCTTGGATTGATAAAAATGGCTCGGCTCCGCAAAGCTGGATGAGGGCATTTTGGGAGTTTTCTCGGCCGCACACAATTGTGGGTACTAGCTTGAGCGTATTGGCGTTGTACGCGATCGCCCAAAGCACGAGGCTGTTTGTGAATCCTGTATTTTGGCCCCTAGCTTTTGCCTGGTTGGCTTGCATTTGCGGCAATATTTATATTGTGGGATTGAACCAGTTAGAAGATGTTGAAATTGATAAAATAAATAAGCCGTATTTGCCGATCGCCTCGGGAGTGTTTTCTCGGAAAACCGGGGAAGTAATTGTAATTGCCACGGGAATTATAGCAATTTTAACGGCTGTTTTACAAGGCCCGTTTTTGCTGGCTACCGTTGGCGTTAGTTTAGCGATCGGGACTGCTTATTCTCTGCCCCCAATTCGGCTGAAGCGGTTTTCTTTTTGGGCGGCGCTGTGCATTTTTACGGTGCGGGGCGCTATCGTAAATTTAGGGTTATTTTTACACTTTAATTGGGTGTTGGGTTTGGGAAGGGCGAAAAGCGCTTTTTCGGGCTGGAGTTTGGAGAGTGTGTCTTTTCGGATTCCTGCGGAAGTTTGGGTGCTCACGGTTTTTGTTGTGGTGTTTACGTTTGCGATCGCCATTTTTAAAGATATCCCCGACATGGAAGGGGACAAGGAATATAATATTACTACGTTTACGATTGAGCTGGGCAAGCCGGCCGTCTTTAATTTATCTCGCTGGGTGTTGACGGTTTGTTATTTGGGCGCGACTTTGGCGGGAGCGATGGTATTGTCTAATGTTAATTTAGTGTTTCTGGCAGTTTCTCATTTGGTGGCTTTGGGTTTGATGTGGTTTTGGAGTGCGAAAGTTGATTTGGACGATAAAATAGAAATTGCGGCATTTTATCAGTTTATCTGGAAGTTGTTTTTCTTAGAATATCTGATTTTTCCCGCCGCTTGTTTGTTGGGGTAGAAGGGGAAGAAGGAAGAAGGAAGAAGGAGGAAGGGGGAAGAAGGAAGGAAGAGTTAACAAGTTAGAACAAGTTGGCAATTACAAGTTAGCGAACTCCCAAACAACAAAGATAACTATGGCTTCTAAAAAAAAATCGCCAAAATCTGCCTGCAAATTGGGTGCAGAAGAATCTTTAAAAATAGCTTGGGAACACCACCAAGCGGGACGTTTGTTAGAAGCTGAGAAGTTGTATCGGCAGATATTAGAAGCGCAGCCGCAATCAGCAAATGTGCTGTGTTTGTTGGGAATAGTGGCGAGACAGCAGGGAAAGATTGCAGAGGCGATCGACTTTTACGAACAGGCGATCGCCCAAAACCCCGATTTTGTAGAAGCACATTTAAATAAGGCTAATCTTTTACTGGATGTGCGCGAGTATCAAAGAGCGATCGCCAGTTACGAACAAGTAATCAAAATCCAGCCAAATTCCGCACTCGCCTACAATAATTTGGGCTGGATTAAACAGCAATTAGGTGAAATAGACGCGGCTATTTTAGCTTACCAAACAGCACTGCGACTAGATCCAAACCTACACGAAACAGCGCACAATTTAGGACATTTATTTAAAGAGAAAAATCACTTTAACGAGGCGATAGCTTATTACCTCCACGCTTTAAAAATAAATCCCAATTTGATATATTCCCTGATGGAATTGGGAACTATTTTGCAGCAGCAAGGTAAATTAGTAGAAGCTTTAAACTGCTACCAGCAAGCTGTAAAACTAGATCCAAACAATCCAGAAGCTCACAACAATGTAGGAGCATTTTTCCACGAACAAGGCAATGCAAAAGCAGCAATATCCCACTACCGACAAGCATTAAACTTAAAGCCAGACTTCGTGGAGGCTATTAACAATCTCGGACACGCTTTGGTCGATTTAGGAGACTTTCAAGAAGCTTTTTCTTGTCACAGTCGAGCCTTGGAATTGCAGCCCGACAATGCCATCGCACACCTCGAATTAGGTTTAACTTTGCTATTATTCGGAGATTTTCAGCGCGGTTTTGCTGAATACGAGTGGCGGTGGCGCACTCCGCAACTACAACCGAGGCAATTTAAACAGCCGGTTTGGGATGGTTCGGATTTGCAGGGGAAAACTATTTTACTCCACGTCGAGCAAGGCTTTGGTGATTCTATTCAGTTTATTCGCTACGCCCCAATTCTTCGGAGCCGAGGCGCTAAAGTTATGGTGGCTTGCTATCCAGAACTGATGCGGTTGTTTGCGACAGTTCCAGGTATTGAATATTTATCAGTTAGTTTAGAGGGTTTGCCAGAATTTGACGTTCACGCACCTCTGATGAGTTTGCCGCGAATTGTGGGGACAAGTCTGGAAACAGTACCGGCAAATGTTCCTTATTTATATCCGCCTACTGAGTGCAAATTTGCGCTTTATTCTGATGCCCAATTGAAGGTAGGGATTGTTTGGGCGGGGAGTCCGCAGCGCCGGAAAGACAATCAGCGTTCTTGCAAGTTGAGCGAGTTTATTCGATTTTTGGATGTTTCGGGAATCGCTTTTTATAGTTTACAAAAAAACTTGTCCGAGAGCGATCGCACTTTGTTGAACCAACACTTAGTGCCGGATTTAACTCCGCATTTGAACGACTTTGCTGATACCGCTTCGGCTATATCTCAACTGGATTTAGTCATTAGTGTCGATACGGCTGTGGCGCACTTAGCCGGCGCTTTAGGAAAACCGGTTTGGGTGCTGCTTTCTTTTGCTCCTGACTGGCGTTGGCTGCTGGATCGTGAAGACAATCCTTGGTATCCAACTGCGAGGCTTTTCCGCCAAAGTCAGCCGGAAAGTTGGCAAGAATTGTTTGACGAAGTACAGGCGGCTTTGAACTCTTTTGCGATCGCCAATACTGCTAGTTATTCAGA
Organism: Microcoleus sp. Pol12A5; assembly: GCF_036701435.1. Lineage (NCBI taxonomy): Bacteria > Bacillati > Cyanobacteriota > Cyanophyceae > Oscillatoriales > Microcoleaceae > Microcoleus > Microcoleus sp. Pol12A5. Next base: position 15,987 of record NZ_JAUBQU010000093.1, on the reverse strand, counting down.
AGATTCTGCCAAAAATTCGCTTGACTTCGTTTCACTCGCCATGACTGCTAATAATGCGCCCGACCTCGATTCTGTGGCTCTCAAAAAGACAGGTGCAAGCTTGCTAGATGAGAGCAAACAAAAAATTGTTGCTGCGAGCGAAGCGTTAGGTAAGGACTCCGCAGTCCAGCCCTTGTTGGGGAGTGAGACATCGGGGGCGAGCGCGACGGGTGGGGATAACCCTGTTGTTTTAGAGGATTTATTGCGACAAGCAGAACAGTTAATGGAAACAGGTGATCGGGAAGAGGCGATCGCCCTTTACAAACAGATTATATCTCTCGATCCAAATTGCGTTCAAGCGCGGATTAATTTTGGTTTTCTCAAACAAGAAAAGGGCGAATTGGAAGCCGCTATCCCGCATTACCGAGAAGCTTTAGCCATCGATCCAAATATTCCTCAAACAGCGTACAACTTGGCAAAGATTTTTGAGGAACAAGGTCAAGCGGAAGAGGCGATCGCACATTACGAGCAAGCTCTTGTAGCTCAACCGGATTTCGTACCCGCCCTGATTAATTTAGCGGTGGCCCTGCAAGAAAAAGGCGAACTTGTAAGGGCGATCGATCTGTACCGGCGAGCGCTGGAAATTAATCCGCATAGCTGGGAAGCTTACAACAATCTCGCAACAGTGTTGCAAGAACAGGGCAATTTAGAAGAGGCGCTGGAGTATTATCACAAAGCTCTAGAATTGCTGCCGGATTTTGTGGAAGCTATTAACAATTTAGGCCGGACGTTTCTGGAAAAAGGCGCGGTAGAAGATGCGATATCCTGCTACAGACGAGCAATTCATTTAAGTCCAAATCACGCTAGCGCTCACCTAAATTTGTCCTTGGCTTTGCTGTTGGTGGGAGATTTGGAAAATGGTCTAGCCGAATACGAGTGGCGCTGGCAAATTAAAGAATTTCACACTGGTCATTCCTGTTTTTTGGCGGGACCAGAAAATACTGTTTCGGCGAGAGAATACCGGCCGCTGTGGGACGGTTCTGATTTGGTGGGAAAGACTATTTTGCTGCACGCCGAACAAGGTTTAGGCGATTCGCTTCAGTTTATCCGCTACGCTGCGATCGTCAAAAATAAAGGCGGTAGGGTAATTGTTGGCTGTTACCCGCAATTGCACCGTTTGTTTGCAACGGTTGACGGCATTGATTTGCTAATAGTTAAAGGCGAGCCACTGCCGGAATTTGACGTGCAAGCGCCGATGTTGAGTTTGCCCTATATTATCGGTACAAAGCTGGAAACAATACCAGCAAATACTGCTTATTTATCTCCGCCTGCGGGTGCTGAATTTACGCTTCTGCCCGATCGCACTTTGAAAGTTGGCATTGTCTGGGCGGGGAATCCAAAACACCGCAAAAACAAGCAGCGTTCGTGCAGTTTGAGTCAGTTTCTGCCGCTTTTGGACGTTTTGGGGGTAAGTTTTTACAGCTTGCAGAAAGAGGTTTCCGAGGCCGATCGCGCGCTGTTGAATCAAACGTCGATCGTAGATTTGAGCCCGCATTTTGGCGATTTGGCCGATACTGCTGCTGCGATCGCCAAACTGGATTTAGTCATTAGTGTCGATACCGCTGTCGCCCATTTGGCGGGGGCTTTGGGCAAGCCGGTGTGGATTTTGCTGGCGTTTTCGCCGGATTGGCGGTGGCTGCTGGAGCGTGAAGATAGTCCTTGGTATCCAAGTGCAAGGCTGTTTCGCCAGCATCAGCGGGGCCACTGGGAGGACGTTTTCGATCGGGTGGCGGAAGCTCTAGGCGCGGTTGCTGCTGCATTTGTGCCATCGGATTCGGCGGATGCAGAGTTTCGGTTGGGCGTGGATTTGCAGCAGCAAGCCGATTTTGGCGCTGCGATCGCTTGTTATGAGCGAGCGATCGCGATCGATCCTAATTACGCAGCCGCGCACAGCAATTTAGGCGTTGTCAAACAGCAAACGGGCAGGCTAACAGAGGCGATCGCGCACTACCGACAAGCCCTAGCAATCGACCGGAATTTGGCGGAAACTGCAAGCAATTTGGGCAGCGCGCTGGCGGAAGCAGGGGAGACTCAAGAGGCGATCGCACAATATGAGCGGGCGCTTTCTTTGAACCCGAATTGCGCGGAAGCGCTGATTAATTTGGGCCTGTTGCGGGAAGAGCAAGGAGATGTGGCGGAGGCTATAAGCTGCTACGAGCAAGCGATTCAAGTCAATCCTAATTGCGCGGTGGCTTATTTGAATTTGGGGATTGCTTTGGAGGCGCAAGGGGAGGAAGCGGGCGCGAATTACGAACAGGCGATCGCGAATTACGAACGGGCGATCGCGATCGAGCCAAATTATGTGGACGCCTTGAACCGTTTAGCATACGCCTCGATCCGACAAGGCAAAATTCCAGATGCGATCGCCTACCACGATCGAGCTTTGGCGCTGCAGCCAAATTTGGCAGAAACCGATCTCGCTTTCGCGAGTTCGCTGTCGAGCCCAGATAAGTTGGATGAGGATTTAGCTGTTTGCCAGCAAGCGATTCAGGCATTGCCAACCAGTGCACAGGCTCACTGCAATCTGGGAATTGTCCTGCACAAACAAGGCAAAATTGAAGATGCGATCGCCTGCTATCAGCAAGCTTTGAGCTTGAAACCCGACTTTCCACAAGCTTGGAACAATCTCGGCAAAGCTTTTGAGGAAGCGGGAAATATGGCAGGGGCGATCGATTGTTACCGTCGGGCGATCGAACTCAAACCCGGTTATATCAATCCCCTCACCAGTTTGGCAAGTGCTTTGCACGATCGCGGTCAACTTGCAGATGCTGTCACCTGCTACAGCCAAGCAGTAAAATTCAATGTCGCTAACCCCGAAGCTCACCTAAATTTAGGTTTAGCTTTGCTGTTGTCGGGAGACTTTCAGCGCGGTTTTTCCGAGTACGAATGGCGACTCCTAGTTAAAGAAAAACAGTTCCGGCGGCACAACTTTATTCAGCCACTTTGGGATGGTAAAAATTTGGAGGGAAAAACTATTTTGCTTTGCCCGGAACAGGGGTTAGGCGATGCAATTCAGTTTATCCGCTACGCAGATTTAGTCAAACAAAAAGACGGTAGGGTAATTGTTTGGTGTTTGCCGGAATTGCAGCGCTTGTTTGCACAAGTTTCTGGAATCGATGCGTTAATAGTGAATCCAGAGGATGCGCCGGATTTTCAAGTGCGGGCGCAGCTAATGAGTTTGCCTCACCTTCTGGGAACAACTTTAGAAACTATACCGACGAAGGTTCCTTATTTAGCTCCGCCGGCCGGTTGGGAATTTACTCTCAATCCAACTACTAATTTGAAAGTAGGGGTTGTGTGGTCGGGAAATCCTAAAAATTCCCAAAATAAGGTGCGATCCTTACCCCTAAATTTGTTGACAAAACTGTTAGATATTCCTGGAGCCGATTTTTACAGTTTGCAACAGGAAATGACAGCAAACGAGCGCGCTTTGTTAGAGCAAATGGCCGTAACAGATTTAAGCTGTTATTTGCACGACTTGGCGGATACTGCGGCGGCTATCTGTGCTCTGGATTTAGTAATTTCTGTAGATACTTGTGTGGCACACTTGGCTGGTGCTTTGGGCAAACCCGTGTGGATTTTGCTCTGTTTTGTGCCGGATTGGCGGTGGATGTTGCAACGCGAAGATAGTCCTTGGTATCCCACGGCACGGCTGTTTCGCCAGTCAACAGCGGGAGATTGGGAAGGAGTTTTAGAAGAAGCTGCTTTGGCTCTAAAAGAAAGAATTTGTCAGCATCAAAAAGCTGTACCGCCAATAGAAGCTCAAACCAATATTGACTTATATCAAAAACAGTTTAATCAGGGAAATATTCTCAAGTCGCAACGAAGATTTGCCGAGGCCATCGCTTATTTTAAAAATGCTTTGGTTTTGCAGCCGAGTTCGATAGAGGCTACGACTAATTTGGCAGTGACGCTGCACCAAATAGGTGATTTAGCCGAAGCTGCTGCCTATTATCAGCGCGCGATCGAAATAGATCCAAACTGCGCTCAATCCCACAATAACTTGGGTATTTTGCTGCAAGATCAAGGCAATATAATGGCTGCTATATCTTGCTTTCAAAAGGCGATCGCCCTGAACCCGGTTTACGTCAAAGCTCTCAACAATCTCGGCGCGGTACTCCAGCAGCAGGGCGAGTTGCAGAGTGCGCTCGCGTGTTTTCATCAAGCACTTTCTGTCAATTCCAATTACGTGCCCGCGCTGGTAAATTTGGGTAGGTCGATGCAAACACAATCTCAGCTAGACGAGGCTGAACGGCTTTACGAGCGTGCAATTGGAGTAGAACCAAACAATCCTACAGGACACTATCACCTGGGAACGTTACGCTTGGGGGCGGGAAAAATAGAACAGGCTATTTCTAGCTTGGAACGAGCCATATCTTTGAACCCTAATTATCTAGAAGCTATTACTAATTTAGGGAGTGCATTTGAACAAGTAGGAGACGTAAATCGAGCAATTTCTTGTTACAAAAAAGCAATAAAAATCGATGTTAATTGTGTAAAAGCTCACTTCAATTTAAGCTTAGTATTGCTGTTGACTGGGGACTTGCCGTGCGGTTTAGCAGAATACGAGTGGCGCTGGCAAACAGAACAGGCGAAAAAATTACTACGGTTAAATTTTGACCAACCAGTTTGGGACGGTTCAGATTTGAACGGACAAACTATTTTGCTCCGATCCGAACAAGGTTTGGGCGATGCCATTCAATTTGTTCGATACGCGGCAATTGTGCAGCAAAAAGGTGGTAAAGTAATCATTTCGTGCTATCAAGAACTGAAGCGTTTATTTAAGCAGATTTCTGGCATCGAACAAGTGGCGGTTCGCATGGATGAATTGCCGGCTTTCCAAGTGCAAGCACCGCTGATGAGTTTGCCTCATATTCTGGGAACAAATTTAGAAAATATACCCGCAAATGTTCCTTATTTAGCTGCGCCGTCCAATTGGCAATTTTCCCTAAATTTTGATCGCAATTTCAAAGTTGGGATTGCGTGGGCGGGAAGTTCGGAACATTTGAAGGATTTTCAGCGATCGAGCGATTTAAGCTATTTCCTGACATTGTTAGATATTCCAGGTGTAAGTTTTTACAGCCTTCAGAAAGACTTATCGCCTGACAATCGTACTTTGTTAACTCAAATTCCCGTGATAGATTTGAGCGACAATTTGAACGATTTTGCCGATACTGCGGCGGTGATATCGCAACTAGATTTAGTAATTTCCGTGGATACCGCTGTCGCGCACTTAGCCGGTGCTTTGGGTAAACCGGTATGGATTTTGCTGTGTTTTAGGCCGGATTGGCGGTGGATGTTGCAACGCGAAGATAGCCCTTGGTATCCGACGGCGCGACTGTTTCGGCAGCAAACACCGGGCGATTGGGTGGGAGTTTGCGATCGCATAAAAACAGCGTTAAAACACCTAATTTCTACTCGTTCCCAAGCTGTAGCTGGTAAGGAAGATACCGAAGCCTCGCCTCGATTTTCTTTATCGCCCGCACAGGTACAATTTCACATAGCAAATGCCTTAGAAAAACAAGGTAAAAAAGCAGAGGCAGTCGCTCGTTACGAACAAGTAATTGCCGCTTCACCCAGCCACGCCGAAGCCCACAGTTATTTAGGTTATCTCAAACAGGAAAACGGGCAAATAACCGAGGCTATTTCGCACTACAAACAAGCGCTAGAAACCAATCCCAACCTGAGCGAAACAAACTTATACTTGGGTTCTGCCCTCGAAGAACAGGGAAAAGTCGCAGAGGCGATCGACTTCTACAATAAAGCAATTCAACTACGTCCCAACTCGCCAAATTGGCGCTTGAGACTAGCATTAGCTTTGCTCTTAACTGGAAATTATGAGCCGGGTTTTGCGGAGTACGAATCGCGCTGGCAAACTCAACAATTAGATCCGCGCTCTTTTGAGAAACCGCTTTGGGACGGCTCGGATTTGCAGGGAAAAACAATTTTATTGCACCCCGAACAAGGTTTTGGCGATACCATACAGTTTATCCGCTACGCTCCTTTAGTTAAGCAAAAAGGCGGCAAAGTTATTGTTGCTTGTCATGTCTTGCTGAAGCATTTATTTGAAGGAATTGCAGGAGTCGATCGAGTAGGAGTCAGGCCGAGCGATTTGATAGATTTTCAAGTGCAAGCCCCCTTGCTAAGTTTGCCGCGAATTCTGGGAACGACTTTGGAAAATATACCTGCGAATATTCCTTATTTAGCTGCGCCACAGGATTTTAAATTTTCCCTAGAACCGAACAATAAACTAAAAGTAGGTATTGTGTGGGCGGGCGGCCCGCTGCACCGCAACAATCATCGGCGATCGTGTAAATTGAGCGATTTTTTGAAATTTGTAGATGTTGCAGGAATTAGTTTTTACAGTCTTCAGAAAGATTTGTCAGGGGGCGATTCCCTACAGGATAGCTGCGCTTCACGCACTTTATTAAAGCAACACCAAATTGAAGATTTAAGCGAATATTGCGTTGATTTTGCCGACACCGCAGCAATTATTTCGCAACTCGATTTAGTAATTTGCGTAGATACTTCTGTGGCACATTTAGCCGGTGCTTTGGGCAAACCCGTGTGGATTTTGCTGTCTTTTGTTCCCGATTGGCGCTGGATGCTGGAACGCGAAGATAGTCCTTGGTATCCCACTGCGCGGTTGTTTAGGCAGCAAAAAGCTGGTGATTGGGATGGAGTTTGCGATCGCATCAAAGCAGCCTTAGAACACTTAATCTCTACTCGTACCCAGGCTCAGCCTGCTAACGCAGATTCTTATGCTCCGCCTCAAATTCAACCCCCAGAAACTCCCCCACAAATTACCGGAATCGGCATTACTTGGCCCCTCAGCATCACCAGCGGCTGGGGAATTTACGGCGTGAATTTAACACTACAACTGCTGCAAAATCCCGCTTGGCAAGTTGCACTTTTAGCACCGCCATCAATCACCTCAGAATCTATGAATCCGCTGCATAAATCCTTGTTATTACCTGTAATTGAAAAGCAAAAAAGTTTTCAGGAATTAGTAGCAGCCAATTCCGACAAACAAATCAGTTGTAATTTTCCCGTACTTTACGCTTTGGGTAATAATTTAGAATCCTCTGGAGTTGACGATAAAATTACCAGCGCTTGTCAAATAGGAGTCATATTTTTTGAAGACACGCGAATTACAGCAGAAGCACTAGAAACAGCCAAAAAATATAGCGCGATTGTCGCAGGTTCCAACTGGAATGCGGATGTTTTGAGAAGCCACGGCTTGACTAATGTGGCGATGGTACATCAAGGAATTGACCCAACAATTTTCCATCCTGCACCTAAATCTAATCTATTTGGCGATCGCTTCGTCATTTTCTCCGGCGGCAAACTGGAATATCGCAAAGGTCAAGATATTGTAATTGCCGCTTTCAAACGATTTCGCGCCAAACATCCAGAGGCTTTGTTACTAACAACATGGCACAACTTCTGGCCTCAGTATATGCTAGGAATCGAACAAACCGGAAACGTTGCCGGACTTCCCAATATCAACCGCGACGGAAGTTTAGGAATTTCCCAATGGTTAGTGGCTAATGGTTTGCCAGTTGACTCTTTTATCGACATCGGCTTAATTCCCAATCACCTCGCGGGACAAATTTTGCGAGAAGCCGACTGCGCTGTTTTCACCAACCGCTGCGAAGGTGGCACTAATTTAGTCGCGATGGAAAGTATGGCCTGCGGAATTCCGACTATTTTATCAGCAAATACGGGTCATTTAGACTTAATTTACAGCCACATTTGCTATCCTTTATGGACCCAAGGACGAGTTAAACAGACTGCTCCTTTTTCCGGTGTTGAAGGTTGGGGGGAGTCTGAGGTTGCAGAAGTTGTCGAGGCTTTGGAACAAATTTATACTAATCGCGAAGAATCAAAAAATCGCGGTTTAGCTGCGGCTAACTTTATGCTAGATTGGACTTGGGAAAAACAAGTTAAGCGCTTTCTTGATGTTATATCAAATTCGCTTTAACAATAATCTTTTTCCGGTGCATAGAATCCGCTACTACACAAAGTTTAGTTAGCCTAAGCGTTGGCGCGCTGGCTTCGCCCAGGCGAACTAAAGAATAAAGAATCCAGATTAACTTGCGATTTGTTCCAATAGCTTTTTAGCACTATTCACGCTTTCTATATCGTAAATTTCCCGGTTGTAACAAACAATTTGTGCTACCAACTTTTGATGATATTGCTGAGATTTTGCCAACATAGAACCCTGGTAACGCCTATAATTGACAACTACTTCTCTCGTTCCCAAAAAGGGAATATTGTGCTTGTGGCAGTTAACCCAAAACTCCCAATCTTCGTAACCTTCCTTCATCCCCACTTTGTACCCGCTGACCAAATCCAAAATAGATTTGTGATAGAGTGAAGACGGGTGAATCATGTTAGATTGCTTGATATTTTCGGGAGAATACAAGTCGTAACTGGGTACTATGCGATTTTCTGTACCAAACATTTGATAAGAACCAAATGCTATGCAAGGTACATTTGATTTTAAACATATTTCTAAAAGGTCAGTCAAGGCGTTTTTAGCTAGGATATCATCAGCATCTAAAGGCATAATGTATTCACCGTTTGCGGCTGCTATGCCAGCATTTCTAGCACTTGAAAGCCCTTGATTTGTTTGTTCTACAAGCCTAATTTGATATTGGGGATTTGTTACTATTAAATTTTTGGCAACTGTGCTGGTAGTATCTAAGCTGCCGTCATTGACAATGATAATTTCCCAATTTTTGTAAGTTTGGTTAATTACGCTAGTTACTGCTTCCACCAAAAAATGAGATTGATTGTAGCAGGGAATAATCACAGATACCAAAGGTCGATCTGCCAATTGTGGCGATGCTGTAACTTGTTTGACACTTTCTGATTGTAAATTATGTGCCGAATTTCTCGCAGTTTGCAAGCTATAAAAATAAATCTTGGGATGGACGATGGCTAATTGATTCAGATCGGTATTTTGATATTCATTTACTAACCTCGGATATCCCGACAAGTATTCTTGTTTAACAAAAATCAAGATATTCTGAGCGTACCAAGGCTCTACTTTGTCATTGTTCCATATTTTTTTTCTCAAGCAGTCAATAACTGCATAGCCGTTTTTCTGAAAGTAATAAACCCAATATTGTGGCCACTGTTCGTTAACGTGTTCGACGCCTCCTTGAAATGGTATCGCAGCAGAAAACAGAATCACTGGTGCTAGTTGAGTGAGAGAATTAACAAAGTTTTCGGCACAGGTAGCAGGCAAATGTTCGGCAACTTCCAGAGAAATTGCTAAGTCAAATTTTCTGTTTATTTGCAGCGGTTGCTTTAAATCGGCGGATTGGAACTGATTTAAAGGAATTTGTAAAATAGTGCGATCGACATAATCACCATCTATTCCCAAACAATCAGCAATTCCCAACTTGTGGAACGCAGCTAACCAACTTCCCGTACCGCAGCCCACATCTACCACACTTTTAGGTAAAATGGGTTGCAGCAAGTCTAACAGCAGGGGAATAATTTCTCTAGCAGAACTGCGAGTTCCTTCTCCGATTAATTGGTAAAAATCTCTTGTATAAGATGACTGTAGGTTTTGATTGGTTTGGCTGGCTGTTTGAGAATTAATTGTCTCTAAACTGCTAATATTGTAACCGTGCAAATGTACTGGCAACTGCCAGGAAATCTTGGGGTCGGGTTGATGTTTTACTGGCTCGACATTACCCCGCCAAGCCGCGCCCATAATTTGCATTGTTTGATATACTACTGTTTGCCATCCCCTTTGCTTCAAGTAATCTAACCCTTTACCAACATCTGGAGCGGTTAAATCGTGAAATAAAATTATTGCATCTTCCTCAGCCAATTTTTCGCACGCAATGGCATCATTTAACGGCCCATCACCTCCGTGTTCTCCGTCAATAAAAATTAACGACCATTTGCGGTTGAATTGAGCGGAAAATTCTTCTACTCTTTGGGGGCTATAGCCTGGTATTAGCTCGACTGATGTTTGAACGCCCCACGCATTTAGAGCGCCTTGAATTGAGTCGATTACGCTTTGTCTAATGTCCTCTCTTTCTAACAGCGGATCTACGACATCTAACTCAACTCCTGAGAGCGCTAAGTGACAAGCCGACCACCCTAGCCAGCAGCCTATTTCTAAGGCTTTTTTACCTTTGAATTGCAGAGCTGTATTGTAAAGGATGTGTGCTTCGTCGCGATTCAAAAACCCGATGAATGGATAGCGCTTGTCTGCATACCAATTATGCGGAACTTCCCGGCGTAAATAAGGCCAGTTACTCGTATTTGGATCGGCAATAATCATATTGGGGAAATAGGAGTCAGGTATAATTATTTGGAACCCTGGCGAAACGTAATCCCCTGGTTGTAATAAATTATTTTTGCTAAGTTCAGGTTGTTGGTAAGTCATTTTTGGTTCTTGAAAGATTGGTATTGCTTCCTGTTTTTTAGGTTGATAACGGACACTAATTTCCAGTAGATCGCCGTCAGTTGCCATCAATTGTACTCGGTCAAACTGCTGGCGACCAGCTAAATGCAAAATGCCGATCGCCTCCTGCGGCAAGTACGGCTCCACAAAACAGCCTCGCTGCTTGTCCCAAACCGGAAAACCGTTGAATATCCAATTGCACCAAGGTGGGAGCATTTCAGTGAGATTGAACAATTCGCCACTGTAAACAGCGAGGTTGAGGGCAAATTGATCTGTCATGACACAGCCGGATCTTTGCAATCCTTGATTGAGTTTCTTAGCCCAGATTTCCCAGTGCAAAGCATCTTTTCTGAGGGCGAAAACTCCGGCATTTAATATCGGATAACTGTAGAATTTCTTAGCAATTTCTTCACCAAAGTTAGCTTCATATAGTTGATAAACCCACTGCCAAAACTGAGGAAGTTGTCCGTACTGCTGCAAGCTTGCCCTGTGAACTTCGGGAATAATTGCCAGCCCCCGGCGCGATGCTCCTGCAACCAACAAATTAATTGCTCTCCAGTCTTGAACCCAAGCATCTGCATCTATCCAAAGGTATATATCAAAATTGGGAAAGTATTTTCGCAAATAAGGTCTAACTAATAGTCCTTTTAAATGTTCGGGAGATTCATTTCTGCCAGGAAAGTCAAAGTCCCACTCCGGCTTTTGAATGATATTAACTTGTGTTTTTAACCACTGCAACTGTTCGGGAGTGCAGCCGAGATCGAAAAAGCCGATCGCTACATTTTCACCCTCGGGTTTTTCCCGCACCGATAAAATAGTACCTTGCACCAATTCAAAGTAATTTGCATCGGCGGCTGTGATGATGATAATCTGCATAAAGAGCTTTTCTTATACAATAAACTGCTGAGTATAGCGTAGGGTGCGCCTCGGCGCGTCTTACTATAGGCTAGCCATATTCATAAAACTATACTATCGAGGAGGAATTGTGAAAAACCACAAAGGGAAAGTTTATCTAGTCGGTGCGGGGCCGGGAGATTGTAACTTGATGACAGTGCGATCGCACAAACTGCTATCCCAAGCCGAAGTTTTAATCTATGATGCTCTCATCGACATCCCGCAACTGGAATTAATCCCAGCAACTTGTCGGAAAATAGAAGTCGGGAAACGCGGCGGCAAACCTTCCACCCAGCAGCAAGAAATTAACCGTTTGCTGGTAGAAAATTGCAAGTTAGGCAAACAAGTCGTGCGGCTAAAAAGCGGCGATCCGTTTATTTTTGGTCGCTCCAGTTCCGAAATTCAAGCATTAAAAACAGCGGGCTGCGAGTTTGAAGTAATACCCGGAATATCCTCCGCATTAGCTGCACCTTTACTAGCAGGAATTCCCCTCACAGATCCGGTAATGAGTCGCTGTTTTGCAGTAATGAGCGCCCATGAACCGGATGCTTTGGAATGGGAAGCATTAGTGCAGATAGAAACTTTGGTAATATTGATGGGAGGACGCAATTTAAGCGAACTCGTCTGGCAATTGCAAAAGCACGGACGATCGACCGAAACTCCGATCGCCATTATCCGAGATTGTGGCCGCCCCGAACAGCAAATTTGGCTGGGCACTCTCTCGAACATTGTACAGCAAACAGCAGGTCAATCTCTATCGCCTTGCGTGATGGTAATTGGGGAAGTAGTTAGATTGCGCGAATATTTAATCCAGCCAGAAAGCACAAATATGATCGATACACCTGTCACCACTAATAACAGCAAATTGCCGCTAGCAGGAAAAACCATTTTAGTCACGCGATCGGTTTCTCAGTCTGCTGAATTTAGCGATCGACTCCAGCAACAAGGAGCTCGCGTTATCGAAATGCCCGCCTTGGTAATTGGGCCGCCATCCACTTGGGAACCATTAGACAGTGCGATAGCACAATTGTCAAGCTTTCACTGGTTAATTCTCACTTCCCACAACGCTGTAGACTGCTTTTTTCAACGCTTACAAGCAAAAGGCAAAGACGCCCGGAGTTTGTTTGGGATTAAAATCGCCGTTGTCGGGCAAAAAACAGCAGAAAGTTTGCGATCGCACTCTCTACAACCAGACTTTATTCCCCCCAACTTTATCGCCGATTCCCTAGTCGAGAACTTCCCCGATAACTTGCAAAGTTGCAAAATCCTATTTCCGAGAGTAGAAAGTGGTGGCAGAGAAGTTTTAGTAAAAGAATTCACCGCCAAAGGAGCGCAAGTAATAGAAGTGCCAGCTTACCAATCTTGCTGTCCCGAAACTATCGACCCGATCGCCCTCTCCGCACTCCAAAATCAAGCCGTAAATATTATAACATTTGCCAGTTCCAAAACCGTGCATAACTTTTGCAAGCTCATAGAAAAAAGCCCGGAATTGTCCCGATATCAGGATAGGTTAAAAAATGTTTGTATCGCTTCTATCGGACCGGAAACTTCCAAAAGCTGCCAAAATTTATTGGGTAAGTTAGATGTGGAAGCCAAAGAATATACCTTAGATGGATTGACTGAGGCGATCGTTGAATGGGTACAAGCGAGGTTGTAAAATAGTTGTACGAGCATTAGGATGAAAGAAACATGACCGCAAAAGACCAACTTCTTCAAGAACTCGACCAAGTGCCAGAATTCTTGCTGCTGAAAGTGCTTGAATTTGTCCGTTCCTTAAAGAGTGAAGAAGAACAACAAAAACTAGAAGCCAAAGCCAAAGCATTGCAGGCATATCTAGATTCAGAACGCGAAAGAAAGGACGTTTATCGTCGCCTTGCCAACTCCTAATTTTGTCAGCCAAAGTATGGTTGTCAATATCCACGCCAGACAGATAGAAAGATTTGGTGGCACTCCCGTCGTCAGAGATGAAGGTTTGTTAGAGTCGGCTTTTGCTCCACCGCAAGCCACTTTTGGCGGTCAATTATTGCATCCGATAATTGCCGAACAAGCTGCTGCTTATCTCTATCACATAGCGATGAATCATCCGTTTATTGACGGTAAGAAGCGATCGGCTTTTGCGGTGATGGATACCTTTTTGCGTTTAAATGGTTCCACTCTGAATTTGACGGATGCTCGAGCATATGATTTAGTCATGTGAGTCGCACGGGGAACCATGACTAAGGAAGAACTAACCACCGAGTTCGAGTCATGTATTTTTGAGCTTTAATAAGTAAGTTGGGCAGCATTCATGGAGATTAAGTAAGGTGTGGCGTACTCATCCTACATGGAAATAGCGAATCGCGGAACAAAAAAGCGAGTAAAATTATCACTAAACAACAAAGCCGAGATCCTTTGCGTCAAATCAGTAATAAAACTAAACACAAAAAAGCACAAATCGCCGATCGCCCTTTCTCCGCCAAATCCCGCTACCCAACTACTAATTAGCAATAGCCATGAATATAAATTTTTCTCGTTACGACACCTTAACCACCCTGCTAGCAGGAACTACCGCAGCCTTAACCATAGTCATCAGCCAACCCGCGATCGCCAAAACCCCCCAAGAAGTCGCCAGCATTGCCGGGCCGCTGACAGTACAAATTAACAGTTCCCTAGGAGACGGTTCTGGCGTAATTATTGCCAAAAAAGGCAAAACTTACACAGTTTTAACAGTCAATCACGTCGTAGAAAAAGCAGACGTGAAATACACCGTTCGCACGTCTAAAGGCAAAAACTATCAAGCAACCTCCGTCACCCGTTTGCAAACCGCCGAAACTGACCCGGATTTAGCCGTAGTCAAATTTGAAAGCCCCGAAGAATATCCAGTCGCGACGATCGCAGATTCCGATCAAGCCGTCATAGGCACTCAAATCTTCGTTTACGGCTATCCAGCTACGGGCGGACTTTTCGGCGCCCAACGAGAACCCGAACTCTCTCCCGGACTCGTTACCAGCCGCCCTGGCAGCCGCCCGGAAGGTTACACTTTGCGTTATCAGGCCGTAACTTGGAGTGGCATGAGTGGCGGCCCAGTTTTTGACTCCGAAGGCCGAGTCATCGGTTTACACGGACAAGGGGAATTTGGTTTCGCGCAAACGAGTTCCGGCGAAGTCGCCCCGATTAAAACCGGATTTAACGCAGCAGTTCCAATCAATACATTTATCGCGAAGCTAGTGGCGGCGGGAATAAACAAATCCGAGTTGAAAGTAGACAATACTCCCGCCACTATCGGCCCGGTATCCACCGCCAATCCTCAAGACGCCCAAGCTTATTATTTTCGAGGACTTTCGCTGTTAGATCAAGGAGATGCTTGGGAGGCGATCGCGGATTTCAACAGAGCACTCGCTTTCAAGCCCAAATATACCCCTGAATTGTATTTTAATATCGGTAATGCGCGCACTTTCATCACCGCCGCCTTGCCCCCACTCGAACCCACCCGCGGTTCCACTGCTATTCAAGCATACACGCTGGCGATCGCAGCCAATCCCGGTTTTGCCGACGCTTACTACAACCGAGCTTTAGCTTACCTGGACAACAAAGACCAACCAAAAGCAATTGCCGATTTTCAAAAAGCAGCGGAACTTTACAAGCAAGGCGGAAGAACCAGCGCCTATCAAGACGCGCTCAACAGAATCAAACAATTGCAGTAGAATTAAAAGTTAACAATTAAGAATTAAAAATGGGATTATTCATTTTTAATTCTTAATCAAGTTCGTACAAACAGCAGGTAAATAACAATGACTGCTATCACCTTAAACCTCAATTCCATTATCAAACTAACTTCTGAACAGTTTTATCAACTGTGCTAAGAAAACCCGGAGTTGAAACTTGAACGGAACGCCAACGGAGAATTAATTGTCATGCCACCAACCGGAGGAGAAACGAGAAAAAGCAACTCAACAGCGAATGCTCAAATCTGGACGTGGAACGATCGAACTGAACTCGGAGAAGTGTTTGATTCCTCCACAGGGTTTACTCTGCCCAATAAAGCCGATCGCTCTCCTGATGTCTCCTGGGTAGAAAAAGCCCGCTGGGCAGCTTTGACACCCGAACAAAAAGACAAATTTATCCCCTTGTGTCCGGATTTTGTAATCGAGTTTCTTTCTCTGAGTGACAGATTGACAAAGACTCAGGGAAAAATGCAAGAATATATGCAAAATGGCTGTCGTTTGGGTTGGTTGATTAACCGCAAAAAACGAGAAGTAGAATTTTATCGTCCCGGTCAATAAGTGGACGTTTTACAATCTCCTCTCACCCTTTCTGGGGAAAATGTTTTACCGGGATTTGTTCTCAATTTGCAAAAAATTTGGAATTAGCAGAATTCACTTTTGAATTATATCATCTTCGGTAAAATAACCGTTACCATTTCGTAGTGAAGAATGGAAGTCAGAGGGAGTAGGAGCGCGACTCTTCGTCTTAACTACGAACCAATTTCGCTATCGTTTGAGCGAGATAATATTAGCTGGGAATTTGATAAAATTATAAGTATCCATAAAATTAATGTGCTTTATTTAGGGCTTGCTGAATAAGTTAAGAAAAATCGCTATCGCAATTAATGGGTGATTCAAGCTCGGCGAAACATAATTTTT
>NZ_JAUBQU010000092.1:0-25990 GCF_036701435.1 Microcoleus sp. Pol12A5 | reverse complement strand
TTCTATAAAAGCGATCGCCCTTCCCACTCCCCCATCCCCTAAAGCCGGTGAAGCGTCGCTATCCCAGAGGGAATCGCTCTTTTATCCAAAATCAAAATAAGTAGACAGACAAAAAAATTAGTCCGCCTACTTAATCGCTAACTACAAATCACTCCCACTCGATCGTTCCCGGTGGCTTAGAAGTAATATCGTAAACCACCCGGTTCACTCCCTTAACCTCATTCACAATCCGGTTCGATATCAGTTCCAACAAATCGTAAGGAACCCGCGCCCA
Source organism: Microcoleus sp. Pol12A5 (assembly GCF_036701435.1). Classification (NCBI taxonomy): domain Bacteria; kingdom Bacillati; phylum Cyanobacteriota; class Cyanophyceae; order Oscillatoriales; family Microcoleaceae; genus Microcoleus; species Microcoleus sp. Pol12A5. The sequence continues at coordinate 25,716 of NZ_JAUBQU010000092.1, read as the reverse complement.
GTCAGCAGTCATCCCGTCTTCACTCTTAATAAACCGCAGAACGATCGGGTAAGCATAAGTGCGCTGATCGCCCATCACGCCTACACTGCGAATCGGCAGCAAAACTGCAAAAGCTTGCCAAAGTTCACCGTACAATCCGTGCCGGTTAATTTCTTGGCGAACAATGAAGTCAGCATCCCGCAAAATATTTAGTCTCTCTGCGGTAACTTCTCCTATAATCCGAATCGCCAATCCCGGGCCGGGGAAAGGTTGTCGGTTCACGATTTCTTCGGGAAGCCCGATCGACCGGCCGACTTTTCGCACTTCATCCTTAAACAATTTTCGCAGCGGTTCAATCAGCTTAAATCGCAAATCTTTCGGCAAACCGCCGACGTTGTGGTGGCTTTTAATTTTAACAGCAACTCGTTCGCCACTTTTCGGGTCTGCATTAGTGTCAGCCGACTCAATCACATCAGGATAAAGAGTACCTTGTGCGAGGTAGTCAAAGGGGCCAAGACGCTTCGATTCTTCTTCAAATACATTGATAAATTCATGACCGATCCGCTTGCGTTTTACTTCAGGATCGGTAATCCCTTCAAGTTGAGCTAAAAAGCGTTCGCGAGCATTAACATACTCAACATCAATGTGGAATTGCTCTTTAAATAATTTTACCAACCGTTCTGGTTCATACTTCCGCATAAACCCTTGGTCGATAAACATACAGGTAAGTTGGTCGCCGATCGCCTTGTGCAGCAAGAAAGCCAAAGTAGAAGAATCTACGCCGCCCGATAGAGCCAGCAAAACTCGTTTATCTCCCACTTGCTCTCGAATTTCGCGAATCGATTCCTCCACAAAGGTAGCAGTCGTCCAAGTCGGTTCGCACTCGCAAATGTGGTAAACAAAATTGCGAATTAAAGCTATTCCCCCGATCGAGTGAACTACTTCTGGGTGAAACTGAACCCCGTACAAATTTTTCTCGTGGTGAGCAACAGCAGCACACGGAGTATTGCCCGTGTGAGCGAGGATCTCAAAACCCGACGGTAACTCGGAACACGAGTCTCCGTGACTCATCCACATCGTGCTGCCTTCTTCGACATTTGTCAGCAAATCGGTCGGATCGTCAATAAATAGCGATGCCTTGCCGTATTCGGCTAACTTAGCCCGCTCTACCGTGCCTCCGAGCTGCTTTACCATCAACTGCATCCCATAACACACTCCCAACACGGGTATTCCCAAATTCCAAATGTCTGGGTCGCAGTGGGGTGCTTTTTCATCGTATACAGAACTCGGACCTCCTGAAAGAATAATTCCTTTAGGATTGATAGCTTTTAACTGTTCTGCCGTAGTCCGGTAAGAAATAACTTCTGAATATACTTGAGTTTCGCGAATGCGACGAGCAATCAGTTCGGAATATTGCGAACCGAAGTCGAGAATCACGATCGTCTGGCGATCGATCTGCCCCAGAGAAGAGCTGGTGAGGTCTGATTCAGTTTTTATTTGAGTAGTCACGGTTATTGCGTAATTGCTAATTGCTAATTGGGCAGAAATTAGGGGATGTATTTGTAGCGGCTTCACTACAAGACTGAGGAAGGCGAGCAAGCATTAGTCGCTAGGAATAAATCTTATTTATACTAGATTGCAGTCAGCGCTCGTAGTCTATTAATAGGGTCGAGGACAAGCATAGATTTACTTCAATCCTTACCCTAATTAATTAAACTCTGGCGTCAGAAACTGCGTCCCCAAGCAACCTAGTATAATTAAGGTCTAGGGACAAAGAATTATTACTTGTTAAATATTATCCCTGAGCGAGGTTTTCAACAGAATTCAGGGATATTCACACTACATTAACAAATTTGGGTCAAAAATGTATCTCCTATTTCACTTTTAACAATAATTTTGCGATCGCGCCCGAACATCACCGAGCCCACGGGGATGTGCAAGTTAGTGTGAGTAAAAATGCAATCCGATGACCGCAAGTCTATTTGTCGGGCGATGTCGCCGTAAATTCGATCGACCCAATTGTTGCCAGTTTGAGCCTCCAAAGCCCGCAGTTGTCCGAGAGCCTCTTCGGCTGTTGCTGCGGCAAAAATTGCGGAACACGCATCAGCAGGCATTCCAGCCTTAGCACAGTAAGCTGTGAGAATTTCCCTGCGCCCGTCAGCGAGGTGGTGGTGAGTGTGAAAAATTCCCGCTGCCAATTTCATCAGCTTTCCGTGATAGCCAAACAGCAAAATTGACTGCACCCCCTGACATCCGGCCTCTACCAGCAGCGGGCCGAGCCAATTAGCGGTTTTGACTAGCCTCTCAGGATTAATCCCCAGTTGTCGAGCCAAATCCAAGCCGTTTTCGCCGATGCAGAAAACCAAACAGTCAAACAGTTTGGCTTTTTGTTGCAGTTGTTCGCGGTAAACTTCCAACTGTCCCGGGGCGCTCAGCGGTTGAGAAATGCCTGTTGTACCTAGCAGCGAAAGTCCTTCTACCACGCCGAAAGCTTCGTTAGAAGTGCGGGCGGCTAGTTGCCGACCAGACGGCAGAATCAGCGTGACAGTAATTTTTTCGGACTGTGCGAGTTCTCGGCTCAGATTCGATCGCAACAACCGCATCGCGTAATCATAGATTGCCGCTCCTCCACCTGCTTTATGATGTCCAATTCCCTCCCCGCCAACAATCTGTATTTGTTCCCCCTCTCCTTCTCTCCCCAATTCCACCATTGCCCAAACGGGGGTATTGCGAGTCAGATCGAGATTGTCCCCCGGATCGGAGCGAGTCACTCCTAAAGCGGTACCAGTTTTGAGTAGAGACGCCTGCTCGATCGGAATTTCTGCGGTTATTTGTGGTTCCAGTAAATTTACTGATACACTATCAACAGATTGGATACCCTCACGCAAGCACCGCAAAGCTGCAAGTGCGGCTGCACAGGCAAATACTGGCAGTGTATACCCGGATAAAGGTTGATCTTTTGTCACAATCTAATACAAAAATCCGTAAATTTGCTGGTACTTGACATCACACATTAGCAGTAATATCTTTCAAATGTTTAAGTTTAATTCTAGAGTTTGCTATTATCTGCAGTTAGCATAATTTTTGTCAAGTAATAATTTTGTCCTACCAGTTGCCGATCTCAGTCACACTTTTTTGATGTGCGTTAGCGAAGCCCTCGTAGATGCTCGCCAATAACCCACTCCGAAGCTTTAGCGGCACCTGGGGGCGATTTTCACAAAAAACCCGAACTCTCTCGCCAGCGCTGGGACTGAACAAACAGATTCCAGGAATTAGGTAAAAATAGTTAGCATCTATACTCCGCAAGTCGATCGTCTTTCATTCTATATATTTAGCTAGCCGTAAAGGTTTGAGAGCGGAATGGAGGATCGGGCCCGAAATTTGTTTTGGCCCTTGGGGTGGCTTGTTTGAGGCGGAATTCGAGCAATTTTTGGCAGGCGAAATGCTGCGCTCGCTTCCTTGTTAAGCCCTAAAACCTAGTTTTGTAAAATCAGCAAACTTATATCTCCCAAGCGGTTGATGTGCCAGCGATCGCTTGCCATCTATATTTATAACCATTACCCGGAAGTACCAGTCTAGCTTTCAAGCTCACATCTTGAAGGCGGGGCTGGTTTTATCTTAAAAGGCTAGCTCAGAAATTTTGAGCGTAGAGATTAAATTTTATTGACACCTGCGCGTGAAAAATAATTTAATGACCAGCCAGCCTCAAACCCTTGCCACAGCAGGATTGGGCAATTCTTTAATCTCCGACTAAAATCCTATTACTTTATGTTTGAACCAGTTGCAGAGTTAAATGAACCTCTATCTCTTCAGACTCCTGAAATACTAGACAATCAAATATCTCAGCTCGTTTTATCTTCAAAAAAAGATCTCAAAATTTCTAAACAAGAGGTTCGATCGACCCTGAAAGCCTCAACTCTAGACGGTGTTTTTGCCGCTATCTTCGAGTCGGCAACCGGCGGCGTGCTGCTGAGCAATTTCTTGCTGCAACTCGGGGCGAGCAGCGTGGAAATAGGTATATTCTCCGCTATTCCGATGGTGGTAAATCTCCTGCAACCATTAGGAGCCTACATCGCGGACCGGACAACCAGCCGCCACTGGTACAACCTTTTTGTATTCGGCGTGTCGCGGCTGCTGTGGCTGGTGCTGGCAGTGGCAATTGTTTGGGGTTCCCAGCACCAAGACCTCCACCAACTGCTTCAATGGACGCTGGTAACAGTCGTAGCAGCTAGCGTGCTGGCAGCTTTTGCCAATTCTAGCTGGTTCAGTTGGATGGCTGCTGTGGTTCCTCAGCGCTTGCGGGGACGCTATTTTGCCTTTCGCAACAGTGCTGTCAGCCTCATCACTTTGCTGGGAGTGCCGTTGATGGGATTGGGAGTGTCAACTTGGGGCGCCGATCCAATTTTCGGCTACGGTATTGTTTTATTTGTGGGTGTTTTGGCGGGAATGATTAGTTTGGGGTGTCAATTCTTTATGGTTGATGTGAATCCCCAGGTATACAAAAAAGACGCTGAGAGCGATCGGCTTACAGAAAAAAAAGAAAAGCGAGTAACAGATTTTGTGCCTTCTGTGCTGAAAGATTCTAATTTTTTAATGTTTATTCTTTACTTCAGTATGTGGACATTTGCAGTTAATCTCAGCGCACCTTTTTTTAATATCTACCTGCTGAAAAATTTAAGCTTGGATGTGAGTTTGGTAACGATTTACACCAGCTTAAGTTCCGGTGCAAATCTACTGCTGCTGATGTTTTGGGGTAAGTTGGCCGATCGCTGGGGAAATCGCCCTCTGCTAATTGGGGTGGGGCTGGTGGTGGCGATAACACCTTTGTTGTGGTTGGGTACGGGCAATTACCCGTTTGCGGTGTGGGTATGGCTGCCGCTGCTGCACTTGTTGGGGGGGACGACTTTAGGGGCGATCGACCTTTGTACTAAGAATATTCAAATGGAGATAGCGTCGATCGAGCAACCTTCGACTTATTTTGCGATCGCCGCAGCGGTTTCTGGATTAGCTGGGGCTTTGGGAACTACCGCCGGCGGCTTTCTTGCCGAACTTCCCGGCATGAGTTTGGGGGCACTGTTTGCCCTCTCGGCTGGTGTGCGGCTATTCGGCTTGCTGCCTTTGATTTTGGTGCGAGAACCCCGCAGCTTTTCGCTGCGGTCGATCGTCCCCACTTTGGGACGTTTCAATTTAAACCGCGACTAGGAATTTTTCGCACAAATTTACCGATCGAGAAACCAGAAAAGCCCACAGATTGCTAAAAACTTCAAGCAAATCACACAAAACCTGAGAGTGCTTGAAACAAATATTAATCCAAAACATAGTCCAAACCTGCTATGTCTTCTGCCAATATGTCACCATTATCTTGCAGCCAACTGACAAATAGATCAGATATAGCTGTTCTAAAAACTGACCTGGCATAGCGTAAATGTGTTTAAATGTTTCTTAGCTAGGGCGTCGGAGCGCTACTTCTGTTAGGAGAATCGAGCATTTTTCCCTAACCAAAGCTACTATTTCACGCTGTAAATATTTTACTTTTTAGGAAAAGCGAGCATTTTCCCAGAACCAAAGCTACTATTTCACACTGTAAATATTTTAATTTAAGAAAAATAAATAAAATTAACATTTTAATACAGCCAGCTAGACTATAGAGTGTTTTGGGACTAATATCCTGAGAATCGAAATAGCTAAAGATTGCCCAACCAGATAACAATTTCGTCGAGCAAGAAATTAGGAGGGCTTGCCTCAAGCGACCCAAAAAGGGGAACGGGGAATCTCAAGTAACCGATTAGCAATTACAGGTCGCTATCAAATTTTCAGATTCAAAGAGAGAATATAAAAATGACGAAACCAGGGAAACGTCTGATCGTTTGCTGTGATGGAACTTGGAACAAACTAGATACTCAGTGCCCAACTAATGTGGTTAGGGTTGCCCAGGCCGTGAAACGGACAGCCAGTGACGGGGTTCCGCAGATCGTGTTTTATGACGAGGGAATTGGAGTAGACAGTAACAAGATTATGGGCGGAGTCACTGGGCTGGGAATCGATAAAAATATACAAGATGCCTATCGTTTTCTTTCTTTCAACTACGATCAGGGTGACGAAATCTATCTATTCGGGTTCAGTCGTGGTGCTTACACAGTCAGGAGTCTAGCGGGGATGATCTATTGCTCCGGTCTCCTATCCCGCCGTAACGTTACCATGGCATCACAAGCTTACGAGCTTTACCGTAAGCGAGAGATTTCACCAAAGCATTCGGAAGCAAAAAATTTCCGCGAAAAATTCGGCAAAGATAAGGGCGATCGCGTCCCGATTACCTTGCTTGGTTGTTTCGACACCGTTGGAGCCCTTGGTATTCCTCTTGTACCCGCCTTGAAGAAGTTTGAGGGACAGATCAAAACAAGGTACAAATTCCACGACACCACTTTAAATAAGGATATTGAGAATGCGTTGCACGCCGTTGCGATCGACGAAATTCGCGAAGTCTTTGATGTTACCCTGATGAAGAAAAATCCTGATGCCCCGAACCAGAAGCTTCGTCAAGTTTGGTTTCCAGGCGAGCATGGCTGCATCGGCGGTGGTACGCCAGAATACCGCGGGTTATCAGATGCTGTCTTGAAGTGGATGTTGGATCAAATCAGTGACTTTGAATTGAAGCTGGAATTTGAGCCAGAGGCTATTGAGGATATCAAGCCTGATTATAAGGTTCCATTTCAAAACAATCCTGGGTTCTTCAAATTGGCAGGAATCAAGTGGCGCGAGGTGGGAGAGACCCTTGAGGATCTTCATGAAAGCGCGATCGAGCGATTGAAAAAACGCCAAGACTATCGGCCTAAGAATCTGCAAAAGATTCTCTCCAAAGTAATTGATGAAAATCGAGAAAAATGATCGAACTTTATCAAACTCTCAGAACCGAACATCAGAAGACTTTGTAATCTACCTAATCTACAACAATCGAAAGGAAAAGCAATCATGACAAGAGATACATCTAGAGATGGATTTAGCAACAAAGCTTTAGCGTATACGTTGACTCATTTCAAACCAATTTGGGATTTAGTTCAAAGTTACGAGCCTCTGAAACGTAAACTCAACAAATTTTTTCTAAATAGCATCATTTACAAACTTCCGACTCGCCCGCTTCCCTATAGCTTAATGGGCTTAGATCCCAAAATTCCAGGGACAGATATTCCCAAAAAAACTGATACCTACATCTCTTGGGATTCACTTACAGACAAGACTTATACTGGGCGACATTTACCTCCCGACCCAGAATTCAACAAAGAAGGGAATTTACCACCACTCGACAAAGTAAAGACCTTATTCCAAAAAAGAGATGGAAAAACCATTTATTCGGAAAAATCCACTCTGCTATTTCCCTATTGGGTGCAGTGGTTTACAGATAGTTTTCTCCGGATCGATCAGGAAAACCGCTTCAAAAATACCTCCAACCATCAGATTGATATGTGTAATGTTTACGGGTTGACCCGCAAACAAACAAATATGCTCAGAGCTTTCAAAGACGGTAAATTTAAAACTCAAAAACTCAAGCGCAAAGATGGCGTAGAAGAAGAGTATCCACTCTTTTATTATGCCGATCCCGAGCTGGGTATTGTCGATCCTCAATTTGAAGGTCTTCATGCACCCCTTAATGATGAGAAAAGACAACCCGCCGAAAAGAAAGGCAAGCTATTTGCAATGGGAGTTGAACGGGCAAACGTCCAAATTGGCTATGTCACGCTCAACACTTTATGTATCAGGGAGCATAATCGAATTTGTGATGTTTTGTCCAAAAGCTATCCGGAATGGGACGATGAGAGGCTCTTCCAAACCGCGAGAAATATTCTCATGGTGATTGTTCTCAATATCATTATGGAAGAGTACATTTTCCACATTACGCCCTATAATTTTAGGTTCTTTGCCGATCCTGAAGCTTTTACCAAGGAAAGTTGGTATCGAGAAAATTGGATGGCGATTGAGTTTAGTTTTGTCTATCGCTGGCATAGTGCGATTCCGGAAACCTTTATCTATGACGGTAAAGAACAATCCATGTACGATTCCCTCTGGAATAATCAGATGTTAATCGATAAAGGGTTGGGTGCATTGATGGAAGAAACTTGTTCCCAACCAGGCACTAGAATTGGTTTGTTTAACACACCTGATTTTAAGATCGCAGGAACACCCTATACATTTATTGATGCTACCGAACTAGCATCTGTTAAACTCGGACGGCAGGCGCAGTTAGCCAGTTATAACGATTACCGCGAAATGTGTGGTTATCCCAGGGTGACTGATTTCAATCAAATTACGGGTGACGAATACGCTCAACAGAAATTAAAAGAGTTGTACGGTCATGTTGATAAGATTGAATTATTTGTGGGATTGTACGCTGAAGATGTCCGCAAAAATTCAGCAATTCCGCCTTTAGTAGCACGGATAATTGGCATTGATGCTTTCTCCCAAGCTTTAACTAATCCTTTGTTATCGCCTAAAGTCTTCAATAAGGAAACTTTTTCTGAGGTTGGTTGGGAAATTATCCAAAATACCAAAACAGTCTCTGATTTAGTGAATCGTAATGTTCCTCCAAGCGATCCTAAGTACAAAGTCTCCTTCGAGCTTTAAGTTGTAGCTGACAACTAAGACTCAAGGTAGTGGGGGGCGCAAACACACCTGCGCCCTCAAAAATGAGGAAGAAAAACGCGATATTTTCGCAAGCGATTCAGCTACGGCAATTCGGAAGCAATTGCACCAGCAGTTATACTGTTTAACAGATGCAACGGTTTGTGTAGAGCCTTTTTTAGCGATTAACCGAAGGTTATGTTATGAACAAAAAGTTATTTACCGAATATCCGGAACAGGACGAACTCAAATACTACGATCTTCTTGTTGAGCAGGCCAAGCTTCGGATGGATAATCTTTACGGGGATAAGGAGCGTGCGCTGCGAGATACTCACGCCAAAACTCATGCTTGCGTTAAAGGAACTCTGGAAATTTTTGACTTTGATGAGGAAGCGATTAAACGCGAATTGGGCAAACGCGCTTCGTTAAGTTCTTCGCGACTCAATGCTATTTCCCTTAAGCAAGGTTTGCTAGCAAAACCCAAGGAATATCCTGTTTGGTTGCGATTTGCTAACGGGGCTACCAAAGTATACCCTGATTACCAAAAAGATTCGCGCTCAATATCAGTGAAAGTGATGGGGGTGGAAGGGGAACGACTCGCGCAAAGCCACGAGTTAAAAACCCAGGATATCATTGTTCACAATTCAGAGATATTTGTGAGCCAAACCATCAAAGACTACTACGGCTTTTTTTCTGCTCTGGTTGAATCACCAGAGGCATTGAAAAAGTGGCTAATACGACATCCCAGACACTTTCTAGCGGTCTCGACGCTTACGGGTAGCCGGACTCCGAAGAGTTTGCTAACAGCAAAATATTGGAGCGGTTCACCCTCTGCTTTGGGTCTCAATCCCGATTTCGATCCCTCTAAGCCTGGTCTAGTTCCTGTCGAATATCCTGCTGTAATTAAGTATGGGTTTACTCCGATTTCATGCAAACCACCGCATGAAATAATTCCAGAACAATCTCGACCGGGAATTCCTAAAATTCCCTTTGTCGATCGCGCTAAAGCCTTGGGTTTAGATCCCAATAAACCAGATAATTATTATCGGGACGATCTAATTCAAGCCTTGGCGAAACCTGATGCCCAATACTGGTGGGATTTTGGCATCCAGTTCCAAACCAGCCTAAAAATGCCGATCGACGATGGTATCAATGTCTGGAAGGAAAAGGAATCACCCTTCTTGAGAGTAGGTCGTCTTACCGTCAAGCATCAGATTATTGATTATGAAAAACAATCTGATTTCAACGAAAACCTGAGATATTCTCCCTGGAACGGCTTAGCAGTTCATCGTCCAGTAGGTGCGATCAATCGGATACGCGGTGTTGTTTATCCCGTTGTAGCGAATTATCGCCTTCAAAAGCGAGGTCTTGTCCACCACGAACCAACCGGAGAAGAAACATTTTAAAGGAAAAATTTGGGGATCGGACATCATTTAATGCCCTCAGCCAGGTCTCGTCTGAGCAAATGGCAACTCAAGGAAGTTAACAAGCGCAACCTTCAAAAAATCCCATCCCTTTTTAGGGGGTGGGAGTGTTGAAAATTATGAATTCTTAGTCCTCAGTCCTTAGCCCTCATTATTCAGTAGCAATTAATCAATAACTGGGTTCGTACCCAATTATTAATTATTCTGCTAGCAACCAACTGATGACTAATGACCAACGACTGATGACTAATAACTTAAGCTTGCCGCGAGTAGTATTCCACCACTAGCAGTTCGTTAATCTGTAGAGCAATCCACTCGCGTTCGATAACGCCGTTAACTTTGCCAATTAGTTTTTGCTTATCAAATTCCAAGTGATTCGGCAAGTGAGCCAAGCCTGGGTCTTTGAGATTAGCTTCTACCATTGTGCGCGAGCGCTCTCTATTTTTCACTGCAATCACATCACCAGGCTTGCACTGATAGCTGGCGATATTGACTTCACGGTCATTGACAGTTATGTGACCGTGATTTACCAATTGTCTAGCGGACGGAATGGTTGGAGCCATTCCCATCCGAAACACAGTATTGTCCAAGCGCATTTCCAAAAATTGCAGTAACACTTGACCTGTGGAGCCCGTGACACGGCGGGCTTTGCGGACGTAACGGAGCAGTTGGCGTTCCGTCACACCGTAATTGAAACGGAGTTTTTGCTTTTCTTGCAAGCGAACCGCATACTCAGAGAGCTTTTTGCGGTTTTGACCGTGCTGTCCAGGCGGATAATCTCGTCTGGGGGTTTTGCGGGTTAGACCCGGCAACTCTTTCAGGCGACGGACGATTCTCAATCGGGGGCCTCGATATCGAGACATTTATTTTCCTCTCTAATATCTGTATGCAATTTTATGCAGACTCTATATTATATGTGTGTAACGGTCAAAATTCCAACAAAGATCGATAAAAAAACGATCGACCGCAGCGCGATCCATAATGTGCGGTAAATTCTCAAGGAAAAGCCGATCGCTCGATCGCCCCAATCAGCCAAAAAAACTCACTACTCGATCTGCCATGCACAACCGAAATTTCTCCCGCACTTCTTCCCCAAAGCCAGCACCGACAGGCTCAAAGCCTACCGCGCGCTGGATATTGGCTCTCGGCACGCAGCTAGCAGCACTCGGTTTGTTAGCCACAGCACTGCCAATCTCGCCAGCCTCAGCCATCACGATTAGAATACCTCGCTCTAGGAATCCCTATCGCGTCTGCGCCCTGGAACTAATCGACGCCGGAGTGGGAGCAGAGGCCGCCGCCGCCGCTTGTGCTGATGCCCTCCACCCCCGCGACATATCTAAATGCGCTCTCCAAATCAACCGCAAAACCAATATTTCTGGTGTCGAAGCGCTCTCTAGCTGTAGGCGGGTGAGGCGCCCCAACGAATTGGCTACTTGCGTAGTGAATATTAACGGCAAAAGTCGAACTCAACCTGCTGCTCCCCTCGTAGTGCTCGATGGATGCCGCCGCAGTTTATTGCCACAACAGTTTGCTGAATGCGTAGTCGGTTTGAGTGGCAGGCTCGACTTTCCCACTGACCGGTTAATCGCCACTTGTCTTGACCCCAGCGACAGCGTGAGCCAGTTGGACGGGCGTCCTGCACCTACTCCTCCTGTGGAGCTAATTTCACCGCCTTCGCCCGTCAATTAATAACGGTTGACTGTTAACGGTTGACTGTTAACGGTTGACTGTTGACTGTTAACTGATGACTAATGACTGAGGACTGATGACTACTTTTTTATAATCAAATGTCAGAAATTTTTGCTCAAATTACAGTCGAAGAATTAGCTCGCCAATTAGCAGAAACCAATGCTGAGAAATTACAGCTTGTAGACGTGCGGGAACCTCACGAAATTGAACTCGCGGCGCTGCCGGGATTTGTAGCTTTTCCGCTGAGCGAGTTTGCCGAATGGTCTGGTGAAATTGACGCTAGACTCGATCGCGACAAAGAAACCCTCGTTCTGTGCCATCACGGAGTGCGATCGGCTCAAATGTGCCATTGGTTAACTGAGCGAGGATTTACGAACGTTAAAAATGTCGTTGGCGGCATTGATGCTTACTCAATGGTTGTCGATCGAACTGTCCCCCGCTATTAACATCAAATCCAGTTCTTAAGTATCCTTTTTTTCAGAGTCCGCGCGGGCGGACTTTGTATGTGTAAAAAAGAATTATATTTTCCCCGAATTACCTAATTAAGAGCAGCCAATCGAAAATTTAAAAGCGTACTCATAGTGAGCCGGTCGCGCCCCTGCCTTTTCGACTCATAAAGAGCCTCATCAGCCGCCAGTAGCAGCGTTACCGCATCATTTTCCTCGCTCGGAACAACGCTGGCAATTCCTAAACTAATCGTTACCACACAATTAGGCAGGCCGTCAAGACTCTTCGGGTTAAAAACAATTTTCAAATCTTTCACTTGCGCTCTAATTTGTTCGGCAACAACCACAGCCGCCGACGCATCAGTTTCAGGTAAAATCACAGCAAACTCCTCGCCCCCGTAGCGAGCAGCTACATCAGCAGGACGCTGGAGCGATCGGCGAATTGTCTGAGCTACCGATCGCAAACAATCATCTCCAGCTTGATGTCCGTAGGTATCATTATATATTTTGAAATAATCGAGATCGCACAAAATTAAAGATATCGGATACCCATCGCGAGCCATGTGTTTCCATTCCGTTCGCAAGCAACTATCAAAATATCGTCTGTTACCAATTTGAGTAAGTTCGTCCACATTCACCAAAGCTTGCAGCCTTTGATTTTCTCGCAGCAACTCCTCAAAACCAACCATCGACAACTTGTCCTCGCACAAATTTTGTCCTTGAAAATACAAGCGATATAATTCGCAAGACAAACTACAGTTATTTCCCTCTAATTTGACCAGTCCCATGCTGTCTAACTGATAAGCCATCCAAGGTTCGAGGTGAATGCTATTTTTAGCATCGACAACTTGTTGGAAGGCGGAGGCGAGTTCGGGCTGCTGTTGAATGGCGAGCGACTGATTTTGCAAGTAGTCGCTATAAATTCCGCTGTGAGTAGGAGCTGCTGTTAACAGTTCTGCCAATTCGGCTCGCCCTAGTTCCTCGCCCGGTTCCTCCCGCTCGACGGACAGGCGACTTTGCAGCAAACTAGCCAGGTGATACAGCGCTAAATGCACTAAATAAGGATGCCCGCCTACCATGTTCATTAATTGCTCTATCGGATTGCGATCGCTCCAGTTTAGTCCGTATCTGCACGCCAAATCTTGAACTTGTTCAACAGTAAATTCTGAGAGTTTAATCGGCATTCCTACATTAAATGGAGATTGATTAACATTCAAATCAATATAAATTGCTGTCGAATGAATAACCACAGTTCGGAGTTTTTGCCAAGTTGGGCTAGCGCGAGCTTGTTCGTACCAAAAACGGATCACCGACAGAAAATCTTGAGCAATATTGGTGCGTTCAAATACTCGATTTATTTCGTTGATAACCAAAACAATAGGACTGTCAATTTCTGCGAGCAAATAGTTTTCAAAGTAAATAGTGCAGCTTACCTTGCTGCCCATATCTTCATCCCAGAATTTATCGATATTTGGTTCGAGTTTGAGTTGCCGAGCGACATTGACACAAAGCCAGCGCAAAAATTTATCTAAACTAGCAAAAACCGCTGCGTCGGCTTGCTGAAAGTCTACATTTACTGTGCGGTATCCACGATCGACTGCCGCGTCAATTATCCGCAGCATCAGCGAACTTTTGCCCATTTTTTTGGGAGCTTTAATGCGAACGAGGCCTCCGGGTTTGCTAAGTTCTGCACAGGCCAAGGCTTCGGCCCCTGAGCGCTCAATATAAAATGGAGAGTCAAGCGGTATGGGCCCGCCGGGAAAATCTAGCTCGGCAACTGTTTGGATCGAGTTTGGTGATTTTTGGAGTCCTGCCATAGTCGTTGCACAAGGCGATACCCTGACTTTATCTTACCTTTGTCAGGTTAGGAGATAGACGAACGGTGTCCAAGATCGATCGACAATCCTAAAAAATCTAAGTTTTTAGGGACTTCCCGGAACTGACTTTGCTATAGTAGTGTCACTTTACCCAGTCTCAAACCCTGCTTCAACACGGCTCTGCAGATCGACAAAAATTCGACGGTAGCCCAGACGCGATCATTCTGAGCCTTTACCTGACAAATAACTCGTTGGTCGTCGATGTCGCGCAGGAAGAGCCCCTATCTAAGGAGAAATAATCATTGTCACGCCGCTACCTGTTTACCTCTGAATCGGTCACTGAAGGCCATCCCGATAAAATCTGCGATCAAATTTCAGATACGATTTTAGATGCCTTACTGACTGAAGACCCCAAAAGCCGCGTCGCAGCAGAAGTTGTCGTCAACACCGGTTTAATGCTGCTGACGGGCGAAATTACCACTAAAGCTCAGGTAAATTACATAGAATTAGCCCGGAAAAAAATAGCCGATATTGGCTATATCCACGCTGACAACGGCTTTTCGGCCAATAGTTGCTCAGTGTTGGTGGCTCTTGATTCTCAGTCTCCCGATATTGCTCAAGGGGTGAACACAGCCCACGAAAGCCGGGAACAATCGAGTGAAGAGGAATTGGACGCCATCGGCGCTGGCGACCAAGGTTTGATGTTCGGCTTTGCTTGCAACGAAACGCCGGAATTGATGCCTCTGCCGATCAGTTTAGCGCACCGGATTTGCCGTCAACTGGCCGCAGTCCGCAAAACCGGTCAGTTATCTTACCTGCGTCCCGACGGCAAAAGCCAAGTTACAGTCATCTATGAGGACGGCAAACCTGTTGGCATAGATACGATTTTAATTTCTACGCAGCACACAGAAACGATCGGCGACATCACAGACACAGCCGCAGTTCAAGCCAAAATCAAAGAAGACCTTTGGACTGCTATCGTCCAACCCGTGTTTGCCGATATTAGCGTGAAGCCGGATGCAGAAACTCGCTTCCTTGTCAACCCCACCGGCAAATTTGTGGTCGGCGGGCCTCAAGGAGATTCGGGTTTGACGGGCCGCAAAATTATTGTGGATACCTACGGCGGCTATTCCCGTCACGGCGGCGGCGCTTTTTCTGGGAAAGACCCCACCAAGGTAGACCGCAGCGCGGCTTATGCTTGTCGCTACGTTGCTAAAAATATCGTAGCGGCTGGTTTGGCCCAAAAGTGCGAAGTGCAGTTGAGTTATGCGATCGGCGTTGCGCGGCCGGTTAGCATGATGATCGAAACTTTTGGCACTGGGAAAGTTGATGACGATCGCCTTTTAGAAGTTGTGAAGCAGCATTTTGAACTGCGTCCTGCAGGAATCATTCAAGCATTTAACTTGCAGAATTTGCCTGCTGAAAGAGGCGGCCGTTTCTATCAAGATGTGGCGGCTTACGGTCACTTCGGACGCACTGATTTAGAGTTGCCTTGGGAGGAAACTGATAAGGCAGAACTTTTGAAAGAAGCTTTGAGCCAGAAGTTGTCGGGAGTAGCTGGATAGTACAATTTTGGGGTGCGCGCCGCGCACCTTATCCCCATAAATAATATCGGGTGCTACCAATGAATGTAGGGTGCGTACTCCGCACCTTATCCATAAATAATATAGGCGGTTCTTCGGCGCATCTTATCTATAAATAATACCGGGTGCTACCAATCAATAACGTAGCGGGTGGAGTGCCTACCTTACAACAAAAAAGATTAAATAAATAAATGGGATTTTTCACACCTTTCCAATCAGCAATTCGCAGTTTTACCTCTTCCCTCCAACAGCGGTTGGCGACGACTGGATTTTCTACACCAAATCCAGCAACGCTGCCAAGTTCGTTTGCGACTAACAATCCTGGTGGAATTCGCGGCGTTTGGATAACCACCACTGACTCCAAAGTTCTCACATCAAAAGAGCGGATTGCTGAGGCAATGGACTTTCTCGCCGATACGGGATTTAATACCGTTTTTCCTATAATTTGGAGCCAGGGTTATACGGCTTATCCTTCTAAAATTATGCGAGAAAAATTTGGGGTGGAAATTGACTCGCGCTATCAAGGTCGCGACCCCTTAGCAGAAATATGTGTTGAGGCCAAGAGAGTTGGTTTAAAAGTAATTCCTTGTTTTGAATACGGATTTGTGAGTTCTTACAATCGCAAGGGCGGTCATTTGCTGGCGAAAAAACCTGAGTGGACCGCCCGTGATGCCAGCGGCAATTTACTGAAGAAAAATAACTTTGACTGGATGAATTCTCTTGACCCGGAAGTGCAAGACTTTGTGCTGGGGTTGATGCTGGAAGTTGCTAAGAATTATCCGGTAAACGGGGTTCAAGGAGACGATCGCATTGCGTTTCCGGTAGAAGGCGGTTACGACGAAAAAACGGTTAAACGCTATCTAGAAGAGTGCGGTAAAGCAGCGCCGTCGGATTGTAAAGAACAACATTGGCTGCAGTGGCGTGCTAATATTATTACTGAGTTTGTAGCTCGTTTACACCGAGAAGTGAAAGCTATTAATCCCGATTTGTTGCTATCGATGTCGCCGAGTCCTTATGACTGGGGATTGGTGGAATATTTGCAAGATTCTAAAGCTTGGGTTGACAAAAACTTTGTCGATGTGTTTCACCCGCAGTTTTATCGCCGCGATTTTAATGCTTACAAACAATTGGTCGATAAAATGATTGGGGGACAGCTTAGTGGCCAGCAAGTAAAGTGCGTGTCGCCCGGTATTTTGTTGACGAATCGAGGCAGCAAATATAGCATAACTCCCGAACTGTTGTTGCAAGTAATTGCTTACAACCGCTCTTGCGGGATTCAAGGAGAAGTGATGTTTTTTTACGAAGGTTTGCGAGATAACGATAATGCTTTGGCTAAGGTTTTGAAAAAAGGGCCCTATGCTCGTTGAGAGATTGTCCCGCAATCAAGCTGTTTCCGGTTAGCAGCAGTCAACCGCGCCGATCGCTATTTCAAACCAAGTGGGTATAGAATAAGATCTTGCACCATTCTCAATAAGCTTTGATTAACAGGCAAGATGCCTGTTCCACAAAGGCTGAATTTTATTGTGGAACAGGCATCTTGCCTCTTCCTGACAATGGTGCAAGATGTGAGTATAAAATGATATAGCAGAGTTAGGCAAGTTAAAAGCGCAGCGATGCCAATCAGCAAGCGCAACTAATTGTCAAGCCGATCGCCCAAACAAACCCGATAATTAATAATTGGGGAGTTGCAAAAATAGTGGAATAAGACATATTTTAGAAGTGGGTGCAAGCTTTTTTTTAGAAGTAGCGTTTTGTAGACGCCATATTTTTGAAAGACAGTTTAAAAGAGCAATCTCAACCGCTCGCCAAAATATTAGGATAAATCAGTGACTTCAGCAGCAAGCCTCATCCAACAGCTACCCGAGCTCAGCGATGCTCAATTCCATCATAAATATTTGAAACAAAAACAAGGGATGCGCACCTTGGCGACTATATTGCCGCAAGTAGAACAGCAAAGTCTGGCTTTGCGGGCAGTAAAATTAGCTCTAAAAGTAAATTTAAAACTCGGCTCGAAGCTAGCAGGAACGGTAAAGCCAGAATTTCAAACAGCTACCATAAAATTAATCGACAAAATCCCCACTTCGCCGCTGCTCAAAATTCAACTGCTGGCCCTAACAAGTTCCGATATGGCAATTCCAATGCTGGTGGCCGCATTGAACCACCAACAAAGTGCAGTGCGCCTTGAGGGGATTCGAGCGATCGGCAAAATCGGCTCCGAAGCAGCAGTAATTGAATTAGCCCGATCGCTCGAATCCCAAGATTCCCAATTGCAAGCTTGGGCCGCTTGGGCTTTAGGAGAAATTAACTCGAAACCCGCCGCCATAGCACTGGTCAAAGCCATCAAACACCCAGAGTCCAAGGTGCGCGCCCGGGCTGTTTGGGCCTTGGGCAAAATTAACCCGAAAACAGCCGTCCCCGCGCTCCTGAAAGCCCTCAATCACCCCGACTCCGAGGTGCGCTGGCGGGCGGCGGTCAACTGCGGGAAAATCGGCGTCTCTGAGGTAGTTCCCGGGCTGCTGAATGCCCTCAGAGACGAAAATCACATCGTCCGCGCTAGGGCCGCGGCGGCTTTGGGGAAAATCGGCGATTGTGAGGCAGTACCCAGCTTAATAGAATTGCTTCACGACGACCCAGACTCCTATGCAGTTTCTTTGAGGGCCGCCGAGGCCTTGGGACAAATCGGCACGGAAACGGCTGTGGCGGGTCTGGTACAAGCCCTCAACCATAACGACTCAGACGTGCGGGGCAGTGCAGTTTCTGCCTTGGGAGAAATCAGCAGCGAGGCAGCTATGGTGGCCGTAATCCGATCGCTCTCGGATCGAGACATTTTCGTGCGCGGCAGGGCGGCGGTTGCCCTTGGGAACATCAATACAGAGGGAGATGCGAAATTGCCAAAAATGGTGGTCGCGGGACTGGCGAGCGCAATTGGCGACAGCGAATCTTATGTGCGGTGGAGAGTTGCTGCTGCTTTGGGGGAAATTGGGACAGAGGAAGCTATAGCAGGTTTGGTGCGGCTGCTGGGGGACGAAAATTCTGGAGTGCGCCAAAAGGCTGTTAAATCCCTCGGTCAAATTGGCTCAACGGCTGCTATTTTGGCTCTGGAAACAGCTTTAAATCGCGAATTTGCTGACGTTCGGGCGCTGGCTGCCCAATACTTGGCGGATGTCAGGACTGAGGCAGAAACAGTTGATTTTGATCACTCAGTCTCGGCAGATTTCTCGAATGAAAAACTGCCGGAAATCCTGATAGCTTCGCAAGTAGAAGCCAGCCAATACATTGTTGAGCGCCCTGCGCGACGCGAGATTAAATACCTGATCTCGATCGGCAGTCCAGGCGTCCCCGAACCCAAAACTTTTGATCGAATCTCAAACCGAATGTGCCTGGAGTTTAACGATCTCGACACCCCCGTTGACGACCCCGATCAAATCTTGCCTACCATTGAGGATGTACTTAAAATTATTGACTTTGCCCTCAAAATGTCACCACAGGGAGGCAGTTTGCTGATCTGCTGCCAAAGTGGGATCAGCCGTTCAACTGCCACAGCTTTGACTGTTTGTGCTGCGCTGTTGGGTCGCGGCAAAGAACGGGAAGCTTGGGCCGCTGTTCTCGCCGCCAGACCCCAAGCCAAGCCGAATCGCTGGATGGTACACTTGGCCGATGAAGCTTTGGGTAGAGACGGTAAGCTAGCACTGGCGATCGAATTGAGCACCGCAACTCCAGAACTCGCAATCGCCAACAGTTGACTCGCAGAAACCGGGTTTCTTTTTGCAAGCGCTACAGTTATACTCAACTAACGACACTTCACCTCAGACTTGTCTGTGCGGGGCAACGGTGCCAAAAGTCGATCGCCAGGGTGCAAAAGTTCGATCGGCTCCTGCATTTGTGACATTCTGTGCTACAAAGTTGTCGGACGATCGAAAAAAACCGTCAAGCAATCGTCGCATTGCTGGCAGCAAAACTCCCAAGCTGAGGAATCGGGTGCATTGTCAACAGACAATATCAGCTTTGGGCTACTCACAGGCAAAACAGGTCAGAGAGAATTTTCTGCCTGTAACATTCCACGCAGAGATAATTCACTGCGTGTATAAATTTTTATTTTTTTTTGCCTGTGGCAGACTTTTACGAGTCGAAAAAGTAATTTGGCAACAGTCATCAACAGCCTAATTATCTCTTAGACATCAACCGAATTTAAGTTTCTCCTCTGACTCGACAATAGTTTCAGATGCTTTTTCGCAGATGTCTACGGTTAAACAGACAAGCTTTCCATTTGGAGAACTTAAGAGCGTGGTAGATTTTAGCAGAATACAGCGGTTGCATATGTCCAAAATTAACTTGCTAAAAAAAACCGGGAACGAAGCAAGTTTATCAGTTGCCGTTTGGGAATACCAAGGCGAGTTTAATCGAGAGTTAGAACCATTTAACCCGCAGAAAGAACCTGTGGCAACGCGAAAGATAAACAAAAAAATAGCAAGGTAGGTAAACTGATGCCGCTCTTTATTTCTGAACGAGTCGCTTCTCTAGAAACCGCACACAATAAAATATCCAGCAAGGATTTTGTAGAAATACCATCCTTAAAACTCCGCCAAACTTGGCCATATAAAATTGGTGCTTTGTCCATCCATAAAAAAATTGGTCGCGGGTATTTTCTGGCAATAGGAATCGGATTTTTTGGCTCTTTGAGCGGGCTGGTAATTGCTGATTACTACCAAGGACAAGGATTAAAACAATTCAATGACGCTCACCTACAAGCGCAATTACTAGGCAATTTTAAAGATGCAGCGATGGCGGCACAATTGCAGGGATCACAGCTAGCTGCTTTTGTAGATAATTCCGCCAAGCTGAAACTTCAAGAAGAGCAGTTTGTCAAGAGCATTTTACAGGCAAAAGAGCTGCGGTTACGCATAGAAAAGTTTGCCGATAGCCAACCTGCTTGGCTGGCAGCAAAGCCGGAAGTTCTCAAAAGTTTACTACAAGATTGCACGGAAGATTTAGAATCCTATGCCGATACTCTCAAGTCAGCTTTGCAGCAAATCCAGCAATCGCAAAGGTCACGTCGGGAGATAGAGTCGGCCACAAAATTGTTGGCCACAGAAAGCGGAGAAGGTGTAAAACAGCTCAACAGCAGCCTTGAGAGATTGAGACAAATCCTCGATATTGCCCAGCAGCAAGAGGGGCAAGGCGGTGAAGTGATGGAAGACGCTCAAGGAATGGAAAAAGCCATAATTATTATTAGTATGCTGCTGTCGGTCGTGGTAGCCGGAATGGTGGCTGACCGTACCAGTCGGGCGATCGCTAAACCAGTCGTGAGCGTCACTCAGATTGCCAAACAAGTGGCCGCCGAGTCGAATTTTGATTTGCGAGCCTCCGTCACCGGACAAGACGAAATAGGCTCATTAGCTGCGTCTCTCAATCACCTAATCGAGCGAGTTTCGGAACATACAAAAGAATTGAAACAAGCTAAGGAAGCCGCCGTCACCGCTAACACTGCTAAAAGCCAGTTTTTAGCAAACATGAGCCACGAATTGCGGACTCCTTTAAATGCGATTATCGGCTACAGTCAACTACTTTCAGAAGATGCCCAAGATGCGGGATTTGATGAGTTTGTACCCGACTTGCAGAAGATTCAGAAGGCGGGCACGCACCTGCTATCTTTGATTAACGATATCCTCGATTTGTCAAAAATTGAAGCAGGGGGGATGAAACTCGAAATCCAAGAGTTTGACATCGAATCCCTTGTTGACAATGTTGCGTGTGCCGCGAAACCGTTGGTAGAAAAAAATGGCAATGTTTTAGAGATTGAGTGCGATCGAACTGCGGGTATCATGCACGCAGATTTCAAAAAAGTGCGGCAGGTTTTGATGCACCTGCTGAGTAATGCTGCTAAGTTCACCAAAAACGGCAGAGTTAAACTAACTGTCAGGCGCATTGAAGGAAGCGGCAAGTTGAATGCAGCAGGGCGATCGGCGATTGACGATCCAATACCTGCCGATGAAACTAATTCTGCGGCGATCGCTTGTCCTCTGCTGAATGTTGAAGAGTCGGATTGGATTTGCTTATCGGTTAAGGATACCGGAATTGGAATGTCGCAAGAACAACAGCACAAATTGTTTGAAGCTTTTGTGCAAGCTGACTGTTCATCAACGCGACCGTACGACGGCGCCGGCTTGGGGCTGACACTTAGCCGCTACTACTGTCAGATGATGGGCGGGGAAATTTTGGTAGAAAGCGAAAAGGGAAAAGGATCTATTTTCACTGTGCGGATACCGGCCGGAAATGGGTGATGTGATGTTTGGGCGAGAGATTTAGGGGGTAGGCAGAGGGGCGAAAATTTATGTTTCAAACCTCTGGCTTGATGTCAAAATGCTTTAGCCTGGTGAGTGGGGGCGATCGCACAGAAAGATTAGGTTTCGCGATCGGGTTTGCGAGAAAGTTCGGGGCGATCAATTTTGGGGATTCGCCAGATTTTTGAGACTGTGAGCGGTCAACGCGATCCATATTTTTGAGGAGGCGCGAACTGTTAATGCAGTAATGATAAGAGCTATGGACTACAATCAAAGATTAGAAAGCAACAAAAAAACATCGCCATGAGCGTAGTTGCAGCTAAATGGACGATCGCCCAATACCACCAAATGATATCTGCAGGTATCTTGGAAAATCGGCGCGTAGAATTACTAAAAGGAGAAATTGTAGAAATATCGCCGGAAGGGAAACCCCACGCCTATTTTAGCAGCGAAGCAGGAACGTATCTGATTCGGCTGTTGGGCGATCGCGCTACAATCCGCTCGGCACAACCGATTACTCTTCCTAACAACTCAGAACCAGAACCAGATCTCGCGATCGTACAGCCCTTGGGTCGCACATACCTCGAACATCACTCCTATCCAGAAAACATTTTTTGGGTGATTGAATACTCTGATTCCACACTCGTCAAAGATGTAGAGACGAAAACCAAAATCTACGCTGAAGTTGGCATCCCCGAATACTGGCAGTTAGCCTCAAAAAGAGACAGTTGTTCGTATTTCGAGACCCTCAAGACGGGGATTACGCCTCTAAATTCACGCTAACAGGCGGAACAATTAACCCGATCGCATTTCTAGATGTATCTGTATCCGTAAATGCGATCGTCAGCAGTTAGGAGTAGCAAGTGTTCACAAAATTCAACCTAATTGCCTGACAGGCTCTGATTGGGCCTGAATTTCCCAGGAAACACGACTTTTCGTAGTTCTTCTGCTCCTAAAACGATCGGTGGACACACCAGCAATAGCAGCCATTGCCAGGGCGTTAAAGGTGCTGTCGAAAAGATGCGACTCAGAAATTCGTTATTGATTACGATCGCCACTAAAATCCATTCAATGGCAATTCCGAGCCAGATTTGTGGATTAGAAAAGAATCCAAGCCGCAAAATTGATCCGCGTTCCGATCGGCAGGCAAAGACATTGCCCGTTTGACAAGCCACAACCGATGCCAGAGTCATAGTGATGGCTTGAGTATAGATGGCGATCGTAGCGGCATCTGCTGAACGAGACAGAATGCTTGGCGTTGCTGCTTGTAATTCTGCCAAGTCATAACCGTAACTCCACCACACCACAAAAAATGCTGCCATCGCTAGGGCAGCTTCCAGCAATCCCAAGAAGCCATAGGCGCGCAACAGCAGAGACCGATCGAGAAGCGGTTGCGATTTTTTCCGGGGGGGCTGCTGCATCGTTCCGGCTTCTGCCCGTTCTGCGCCCAATGCCAATGCAGGCACTATGTCAGTTCCTAAATCAATAGCAAGAATCTGCATGATCACCAGTGCAGGAGGAATCTTCAACGTCACCATGAACAGAAATGGTACTAATTCCGGCAGGTTTGATGCCAGGATGTAGGTCATAAATTTGCGGATGTTTTGATGCACGGCTCGCCCCTCCTCGATCGCGACGACGATCGTCGCAAAGTTGTCATCGGTGAGGACAATATCGGCGGCTTCTCGTGCCACATCGGTGCCATTCATCCCCATCGCGATGCCAATATGGGCAGCCCTTAATGCTGGAGCATCATTGACTCCATCCCCCGTCACCGCAACTACATCCCCGATCGTTTTATACGCTTCCACCAGTCGCAGCTTATGCTCAGGAGACATCCGAGCAAACACTAGCCCCGATCGATATTTCAGCATTTGTTGCAATTGAGCATCCGACAGATGCCCCATGCCTTCACCCGTTACCACCCGTACAGAATCGGTAACTAATCCAATTTTGCGGGCGATCGCCTCAGCAGTCAGTCCATAGTCACCCGTCACCATCGTCACCTTAATTCCTGCCTGATGGCACTGAGCAAGAGCCTCTCTTACCTCTGGACGGGGCGGGTCAAACATCGCCACCAGACCAATAAAAATCAAGTTTTGCTCTAAGTCTTGCGATCGCAAATCCAACATTTCACTTCCCCCACGGCGCGCCGCCACCCCCAAAACCCGAAAGCCCTGCTGGGCTAACTCATCGTTAGCCGCAACTATTTCATTCGACTCGGATTGAGTGAGTTCGGAGAGAGTTCCATTCCGCAAGATAGATGTGCAGTGTCGCAACACTTCCAGCGGTGCCCCCTTGGTAAAAGCCAGGTTCGGCAAATCGCTGTTCCATAGCGCGGACGATCGCCAGTCCAGCACCACCGTCATCATCCGGCGACGAGAATCAAAAGGCACCTCCCGCAAGCGGGGAAGCTGTTTTTGCAAAGTTTCCAGATTCAATCCGGCTTTGGCAGCAACCACCAGCAGAGCCGCTTCTGTTGGATCGCCAATTTCTTGCCAACGGCTAGGCGCTGTCAGGTGAATCAGCCGTGCATTCGAGCAAAGTGCCGCCCCCGTAAGCAACAAATTGACTTTCCAGGATTCTTCAAAATTCGCGGGAATCTGAACCTCACCAGCCGTAGGATCGTATCCAGCGCCCGTCACTTCAATCAGAGTCGGCGTCATCGGTGGATGAGATTTCTGCTTGCCGTTAAGAGGTGGTAAGACAGCCGACTCTTGGCTGGCAGGATTTGGGCTGTTCTCCGAAGATTCCCAGGGAAGCCAGAGATAATGCACCGTCATTTCGTTTTTAGTCAACGTTCCGGTTTTGTCGGTGCAGATCACCGTTGTAGCGCTCAGGGTTTCCACAGCCGAAAGACGACGCACCAAAGCATTACGGCGCACCATTCGCCGCACCCCGATCGCCAATGACAAAGTAACCGTCGGCAGTAACCCCTCTGGCACTAGCGCCACAATGATCCCGATCCCAAAAATAAAGCTCTCTTTGAGCTCCATCCCCACCAGCAGGTATGTCAGCAGAAATACCAGAACTCCCATACCAAGGGCGATCGCAGTGATGATCCGCACAATATCAGCCACCTGCACTTCCAACGTGCTGGGTTCACGTTTCACAACGGCAGTGAGATGGGCTACGTGACCAAACTCGGTTTGTGCTCCCGTGGCATACACCACAGCAACGCCCCTTCCTGACGAAACCGTCGAGCCTGCCAGTACCAAATTTGGGATTTCCGCCAGATTGACCTTTTCTTGTAAGGGATGTTCGCCCGCTGGTATGGTTTTGCCAGCCCGGATTGATGCAGCTTCGCGCACCCGCACCGGATGAGCGTTACGGGCAACAGGAAGCGATTCGCCAGTCATTACAGAAATATCCAAATACAGGCTTTCGGCAGTAACTAACCGAGCATCCGCAGAGATGCGATCGCCCTCTTCCAATTGCATCACATCTCCACGCACCAGTTCCCGTGCCGGAATCTGCTTTAGTTCCCCATTCCGATACACTTTCACCTGCATCGGTAACACGTTCTTTAAGGCCGCTAATGCCTGCTCTGCTTGAAACTCTTGCCAAAAACTGAATACAGCATTAATCCCGATCACCGCCCAGATTGCCCAACCTAATTGAGGGGTTCCCGAAATGAATGCCAAAATCCCTGCCACCCATAGCAGCAGGGCCATAAAGTGCCTTAACTGATCGGTAAATCTTAGCCACAGAGGGCGATGTGCGGGTTCTGGCAACTCATTCGTGCCAAATTTTACGAGTCGATCGAAAGCTTCCTCATCAGACAACCCGTTCTCGCTGATTTCAAAGGATTGATATACATCTTCTGGTGATAGGGTCCAAATTGGTTGATGCGGTATCGCCATACATCCCCACCTTAGAAATAG
>NZ_JAUBQU010000245.1:0-3024 GCF_036701435.1 Microcoleus sp. Pol12A5 | reverse complement strand
GTGGGGATTCATGGTTCCTGCACCTTTTTCTGTGTCGTAGGATTGGGCGATCAGGCATCCTCGATCGCTCCAGAATTTGTTTAAGGTGGCAATGACTGATTGAAAGTTCACTGGTTTAAATATGGCTAGTATGTGTCTAAACTTATTTAAGCATACTCAAGGCACGGTTTATTGAAATAAACCCTGCCGAAATTAGATAAGAGATGCTCAACGTATCGCTGGATATTTAAGTTCTTTTTTCAGGTATATTGTATCGATCGAGTTATTGCGATCGATAATACCAATGTTTTCTAGATCGATACTCGCATTGCGATCGGGCGCGTTGAGTCACTAACCGACGCAAAGTGGCTGATACATAACTCATGCTGCTGTCTGTAAGTGTTTGTAAGCATGAGCTTTGGCTAAGCGCACCCAATGTTCTAGGAGCAAGTATCGATCGAGTTCGACTCTGTGTTATCCTCAGAGGCAATAAAAGGAAAAGACCTGCAAATCAATCCGTGTTTACTTCGTCCCAATGGATCATCTATCTCAATTTTTATATACTCCTTATAATTACCCTCATACCCCAGAATTGCAAGAAATACCCGCACAACTAGGTTTGACAACTTTCCAAGTTCAAGAGCTATATCCACTCCACCAAATCCTTCATGAACGATATCGTCTCTTATGTCTATGAACTCTAAATTTGAAAATAAGTCTTTATATGGCACACTATAAGTCTTAAACATTTCCTTGAGGCTATTTCGTAAATCTCCTATCTGATTGTATGAACCACTAGCAAAAGACTTTTCAACTTTAATCTGAAAAATATTATATTTTTTAAGATCATCTTGGTTATTAATATTTTGCGGGAAATCCGATACAACCTTTAAAATCTGGTCTCGGATTTGTCGGTAAATATTCCTAGGAAGAAGCTTCTTACTAGCATTGCTAGAATGTTTTTGGTTTAAGGATTCTAAAACCGTACATAAAAGTAAGAACTTCACGTCATCCATAGGGCTAACAAATGTATCAATGTACCAGCTTAATCCTAAACCTACACCTTGCTCCCTGAAGGTTTCCCCTGTCAATTTTTTAGCACACTGCTGCATGAATAGCTCTAAATTAGGTGATTCTATAACAGCTATTCCACTGGCTTCACTAGGTATTTTTCGCCCTGACCAGTATTCATTTTTTATCTGAAAATGCTCATACCTCACACCCTTGATGCTATATATTTTATCAACGCAATGCCCCGATGCAAGTGAAAGAAGAGATCTGAGCCAAGCACAATAAGTTTCATAGGAATCTTGTTCATTTTCACGAATATTTCTGAGTGTCATCTCTGCGCTTAAGATACCACTTTTATTGGTGCTTTCTCTAGTTGAAACGGACTCAATACACATTTCAGCTTCAAGGTTTCCAATTTGAGCTTTGAAATTGTCTATTACTTCTATATTTGCCAGACCATACGCAATTTCTTCGGTTCCTCCCTCTTCTAAGGAATCTAAATTGTAATCAATGTCCAAGTCCCTAAGTCTAACTTGAGATTTACCCTGTTGCTCCATATTTTTAGAGTTGTCAACCCCAAATGTGACTGGAAAGTTGGCATCAGCAATAATCGCCTTTATTTTCCATCCCTCAACTGTTTTGCCTTCAATCTCGTAATCACCATCATATGGTTGTTGAACCATCTCTATCTCTGTTTCAAGTCGATCTAGTTTCCTGAATTGCATAATATCTGCTGGCTTTATTGTCTCACCTTTTAACTGAGAAATAGGGACAGATTCATCAGATATTTTGTCATTAATGTGTTGATTTACTTGGGAGTTAATTTCACACAAAATATTGCCGTTTACATAGCAATATATATTAGCGTCATTGATTTCTATCGGCTGAGTATCTTCTTCGTGAAACTTCTTAAATAACCCTGAAAAAGTAAACTGCTTTTTAAGTTCCATACTGGGGTCTCTAGAGAGTAAATAATCCTGTTTAAATTATGAGGTTGATTCAGCAGATTGTCTGCTTGAATAACACACAGCCTAACAATTCAAATGCAGCATAGCACAAATTAAGAAAAAACGCTTCGATTTAGTGCTCCTGGATGCAATCATGCCATATCTAGATGGATATGAGGTGACGGCACAAGTGCGTCAGAATCAGAAGTTATCTTTTATGCCTATTGTGCTGATGACAGATTGCGATAGTCCTAGCTTAGTTTATAGGCTAGATTGTGGCGCAGATGATTTTATTTGCAAGCCAATTAAACGGAAATATCTGCTGGCGAAGATTCGGGCGTTGTTGCGGTTGAAGTCTGCGATTGATGAACGCGATCGCCCTAGCCGCGCACGCTTGCGCGATCGCATTTACGAAGGTGCGGATACAATCACGAACGACATTACCATCCGCTTTCATCAACCCCTATAGCGAGATCGTAATTTCAGCAGATTGATTTCCCCCATTACGAGGGCGAAGATGTCAGGTAATTTCCGTATCGAGTCGCTTGAGAAAAAGCAGTAGTTTGCCCTCGCCCAAGCGTTGAAACTCTCCGTTCATTAAATGAGATACTTCTGGCTGTGGAATGCCAAGAAGTTGACTAATTTCGTGCTGTTTCAAGTTGCGTTGTTTCAGGATACGGATTACTTGAATCCCTATTTTGCCTCGCATAAAAAGTTCATCTGCATCCTTCAGACGGAGGTCAGCGAATACGTTGCCACTGCTTTCTTCAAAAATCGGTTCTTGTGTCATGGTTGTTCCTCTCTTGGCATGGTATAGTACCCATCTTCGATTCGCATCGACAACTCATGAAAACAGACACCATTTTCTACAGCCTGTTTCAAGAATTTCCCAGGTTCTTCTTTGAACTAATCGATCGCCCTCCAGACGAAGCCACCGCCTATGAATTCACCTCCCGCGAAATCAAACAACTCGCATTCCGCATCGACGGGTTATTTCTCCCCAAAACCGCAGAACCTGAAAAACCATTTTACTTAGCTGAAGTTCAGTTTCAACCCGATGCCGACTTGTACTACCGCATCTTTGGCG
>NZ_JAUBQU010000091.1:0-26598 GCF_036701435.1 Microcoleus sp. Pol12A5 | reverse complement strand
GCCATTCTTCCAGAGGGGGTACAGGGCTATGTCCTTGATTTTATCAAGCTTTTGACGGGGTTGTCACCCCGTCAAGTGCGTCAGTTAACAGTCTCTCGATAAGGCGGAAAATCTTCTGGCTGACGCACCTGACAGCGCTGATTTTCTCTGAGAAGGTGCGTCAGTTAACCGTCTCTGGATAACCCAGAAAATCTGCTGGCTGACGCACCCTACACAAGCACATAAATGGTTATTTTACTCTCAACTAAAACTGCTAGAACTGCTCGAAATAGAAGGTGGAGTAGCAGCTAAAATCCGTTCAGCTAACTTCGAGAGTGGCAAACTTTGCACATATACTTTTCCAGGTCCAGTCATTTTTGCCAAAAACAAGCCTTCACCTCCAAACAAAGCATTCTTAAACCCGCCAACAAATTGAATGTCGTAGTCTACTGTGGGAGCAAAAGCTACTAAACAGCCGGTGTCTACTCGCAACACTTCGCCAACTCCTAAATTTTTCTCAACTATTGTTCCTCCCGCATGAACAAAAGCTAGCCCGTCACCCTGCAATTTTTGCAGAATAAAACCTTCTCCACCAAAGAAACCGGCACCGAGTCGCTTGGTGAAAGCTACCTCAATTTCAATCCCGTTGGCAGCACAAAGAAAAGAGTCTTTTTGACACAAAAATTTACCGCCAAGTTTGCTTAAATCTAGCGGAATTACTTTACCCGGATAGGGGGCGGCAAAAGCGACGCGGGCCTTACGATTTCCGGCGTTGACAAAGGTGGTAATGAAAAAACCCGCTCCTGTGAGCATTCGTTTGAAACCTTGAAATAAGCCGCCGCCTGTGGATGTTTGCATTTGGATGTCGCCTTCCATGTATGTCATGGTTCCAGCTTCAGCCCTGACGCCTTCTCTAGGGTCGAGTTCAATCTCGATGAGTTGCAAATCGTCGCCGTAAATTTTGTAGTCAATAATATCTGCCATATGTGGCCCCTCAATTTAAAGAACGAAGCTACTTGCTACGGATATCTAAGTAGGTGGACATATATATTGCGTCTCCTCAGACAGAGATAAATGCAGCGTTTGCCAAGTCTATGGCGATTGCTTTGTTTGTCTGTTATAGGTGACCTTTATTTATGTCAGCATCCTTCTAAATTACACGATATTTTTGCACTCAATGTTCAAGTTCTTCT
Source organism: Microcoleus sp. Pol12A5 (assembly GCF_036701435.1). Classification (NCBI taxonomy): domain Bacteria; kingdom Bacillati; phylum Cyanobacteriota; class Cyanophyceae; order Oscillatoriales; family Microcoleaceae; genus Microcoleus; species Microcoleus sp. Pol12A5. The sequence goes on along the minus strand of NZ_JAUBQU010000091.1, from coordinate 25,426 downwards.
TTTTCTAGCTGCACTTGGGGGTCTTGTTCTAGGCTGGGGTAAGTAGATACGTACTTTGGTTTTCTGAACAAGCGGCGGATTTGGTCGAAACTTTGATATTGCAGCCATCCGACTATGCCGTCGGGCAGGACTGTTACTACTATTAAAAATAGCGCGCCTTGGAAAAATAGCCACACTTCGGGAAATTGTTCGCTCAAGAAACTCTTGCCAAAGTTGACTAGCAGTGTTCCTAATATTGCTCCAGATAATGTGGCGCGACCTCCTACTGCGACCCAGATTACCATTTCAATTGAAAAGGCAATATCCATTGCTTTTGGCGAAATGATTCCGGTTTGTACGGTAAATAATGCGCCTGCAATCCCGGCTAAACCGGCGGAAATTGCAAAGACTAAAACTTTATATCCTGTGGGATTGTAACCTGAGAAACGCAGGCGCACTTCATCGTCGCGAATGGCAACTAGCAGGCGGCCGAAACGCCCGCTGGTCAGCCACCGGCAGAGGGCGTAAGTTGCTGCTAGAAATATTATGGTCAGAATGTAGAAAATATATTGAGTATCTCGGTCATTAACTGTGGCTCCGAACAGGGTTTTAAAGTCTGTGAGTCCGTTGGTGCCGTTAATTAGTTTTTGCTGGCCGTTAAAGAAGTTGAAAAATACTATGGTTGCTGCTTGTGTGAGAATTGAAAAGTAAACGCCTCGAATTCGATTGCGGAATACTAAATAACCTAAAAGTGCGCCCAAGATGGCGGGGATGAGAACTACTGCTAATGCTGAGAAAGGAAATGAATAAAATGGTTGCCAAAACCAGGGGAGTTCATTAACGCCGTAGAGGTTCATAAATTCTGGCAATTGACTGCTGGCGGTTGGGGGAATTTGCAATTTTAGGTGCATGGCGAAGGCGTAGCCGCCGATCGCAAAAAACACTCCATGCCCTAAACTGAGCAAACCCGTGTATCCCCAAATCAAGTCTATGCCGAGGGCGGCAATTGCTAGTGCTAAAAATCTCCCTAATTGATTGAGCCGAACATCGGGGAGTATTCCTGGGATGAGCAAGATGAATGTGAGGGCGATCGCGCTGACAATTGCCGCTTCTTTTAGCCAGGTTTTGTGATGTGTTTTCTGCATTTTTCGCTACACTCGCAGTTGTAATTTTTAATTTTCTACCGTCCGCCCTTTTTGCGGGAAAATCCCTCCCGGCTTCACTTGCAGAAAAGCCATAATTAAGGCGAATACCATTACTTTTGCCATGCTGGTTGTGGCGAAAAATGTGAAGAAGTCGGCTAAAGGCTTGATAGGAGCGAACATTAATGCTAAGGTTCCAGAACCGATCAGGTAATTTGCAGTGCCGATCGCGATCGCAGCAACTACACTCCCCACAATCTTGCCGACACCGCCCACAACCACCACCATAAACGTATCGACTATATAATTTTGTCCGGTATTTGACCCTACCGAACCGATCAAACTAATCGCGCACCCAGCCACACCTGCCAACCCCGAACCCAAAGCAAAAGTCAGCGCATCTACTTGTTCGGTAGGAATTCCCAAACACGCACTCATGCTGCGATTTTGCGTCACGGATCTAATCTGCAATCCCCACACAGACTTTTGCAAAAATAGGTAAATTCCCGCCAAACAAATTCCGGTAAGGACAATAATAAAAATTCGGGCGTAGGGCAACTGAAAATTTCCCAGCGGTATGCCGCCCCGCAACCATTGCGGTGCAGTTACGTCCACATTTTGAGCGCCAAACCAAGGTTGAGTTACTGCCAGTTTGTAAGTTTGCCCTACAAAGGCGCTCACAGCCCAGGAAATAGCCAAAGATAAAGGCAAAATTATGGCAATAATTTTGCTGCGAATGCGATCGAAATCCATGCGAGATTTCAGCACCCGCAAACCGCCAAAAAACAGCAAACAAAACACCGCAATCCCAATTACCAGCACCCAACTAACGCTGCGGACAAACTGCTGCAAAATTAAACTTACGCCCCAAGTTGCCAGCAAAGTTTCTAGCGGCCGCCCGTAAAGATAGCGAATCACTCCGCGTTCTAGAATTAATCCTACCAAGGCAGCTACTAAAAAAGCTAAGGGAATCGCAAAGAAAATGTATGTTTCAAAGGCAAATCCTCCCATACCTTTGAAGACATTTTGCACCACGAAAGTTGTATAAGCCCCCAGCATCATCAACTCGCCATGAGCCATATTAATTACGCCCATCAGCCCGAAAATAATCGCTAGTCCCAGGGCTGCAATTAGTAAAACAGCGCCGATGCTAATGCCGTTAAATAAACCATCTAATATCGCCAATTTTGTTACTCCTGCATCAAGTCTGTTAACTTTGTTCGCGGATAATTAGGGGCGGATTTTGCCACGTTGGTGTCAACTTAAGTAAGCGTCGAGTTTTTCTATAAATTATGCTTAGAGTGAGTATCTCGATACCCCTATGTCTCCTTTAATCAGGGAGAATTTGAATACTCCAGTTCCCCTTCATTAAGGCGGAATTTGAATCCTCCCGTTCTCCTGATTAAGGAGAGTAGGGGGTGACGCAAGAACGCTTTTTTCCCCCCTTTATTAAGGGTAGCTAGGGGGGATCGAACGATACGTTGCCAACGTTTTAAAAAATGGTATTACCGACTTATCAAGCTTTGAATTTTCCACCTTTTGCGGGGTCTGACCAATCGCAAGCAAAGCCTTTTGTTTCAGCGACAAATTGATTCCAAGGCACCGGCTTCACTGCTTCTGGTGTAGCATAAGCGATGTTAAACAAACCGTCTTCTCTCACTTCGCCCAAGCGCACAAATTTAGAGATGTGGTGGTTGTTTTCCATCGTAACTTTGCCCTCCGGCGCGTCAAAGGTTTGACCCAAAGCTGCTGCCCGCACTTTTTCTAAATCGTCGGCTGTCCCTGCTTTTTCGACGGCTTGCTTCCACAGGTACACCATGATATAAGCTGCTTCCATCGGGTCATTTGTCACTCTATCTTTGCCATATTTTGCTTTGAAAGCTTCCACAAATTTTGTATTTTCCGGAGATTCTACAGTCATGAAGTAATTCCAGGCAGCGTAATGGCCTTTAAGATATTCTACGCCGATCGCCTTTACTTCTTCTTCAGCAATACTGACAGACATTGACGGATATTTGTCCGGATCCAAACCTGCACCCTGCAACTGTTTGAAAAATGCTACGTTGCTGTCGCCGTTGAGGGAATTGAAAATGACGCCCCCATCTGGCAAAGCTGCCTTAATTTTAGTAATAATTGGCGTAACTTCTGTCCCGCCCAAAGGAATGTAATCTTCCCCAACTAATTCGCCACCTTTGGCTGCTAGCTGGGCTTTGATAATGGTATTTGCCGTGCGGGGAAAAACGTAGTCCGACCCGACTAAAAAGAATTTTTTGCCTTTATTTTCTAGCAGCCAATCCACTGCTGGTTCGATTTGCTGGTTTGGTGCCGCGCCGGTGTAAAAAATATTTTTGGAACACTCTTGACCCTCGTATTGTACGGGATACCAGAGCATATGATTTTTTTCTTCAAATACCGGCAATACTGCTTTGCGGCTGGCGGAAGTCCAGCAGCCGAAGACAGTGACAACTTTATCTTGGTCGATCAATTTTTTGGCTTTTTCGGCAAAAGTCGGCCAGTCTGAGTTGCCATCTTCTATTACTGCTTCGATTTGTTTGCCGAGGACGCCACCAGCTTTATTGATTTCTTCGATCGCTAATTGTTCGGCATCGACCACGCTTTTTTCGCTGATTGACATCGTGCCGCTCAAGGAATGCAAAATTCCTACTTTTATCGTGTTTCCGCCCCCGGCTGCTGGTGTAGTTCCTGTTGATGTGGGAGAAGCTGCGGGAGTGGCTGTTTGAGTTGGAGTTCTACAAGCTTTGAGAAATAAACTTGATGTTAGGGTAGCAGAACTGTATAAAATAAATTTCCGCCGATCGAATCGCTTTGTCATTTTTTCTTGTTACTCTTGAATAGATGAGTCAGATGATTGAGAATAATAACACATAGCGACTTGATATTAAGACTCGCTTCAGCAGACTGTTGTATTTTTAGCTACAAAACTTATTGTTTTTGAGAAATTGAATGTTTTGTGGGGATTGAGGGTAACTGCGACAGAAACCGGGCTGAAATCATGTTGGATTTTAGATTGACTGATGACATCAGGGTTGGGATCGCGGGCTTACCGGATTTTTTTGGGAAACCGGGTTTAGACACCAAAATACGTCTTTTCAGCAATTAGTGTGTAATGAGAAACCCGGTTTCTTTACAGAAATTATCTTATTGATGCTACCAGTTAGGCAGCAAGGGCGTCGATCGCACAAAATAGCAACCGGGTTTCTCGCTCTCAACAGATTATTGATGCTAAAACTTAGGCAGCAATCCGGTCGATCGCATAAAATAGGCGAGTATGAAAGCAGGTGACGATCGCACTTCGCTTTGAGTACGATCGTCACCTGTAGAAATGCCCCTGATTTATGGAGAATAGCGGACTCGAACCGCTGGCCTCTGCGGTGCGATCGCAGCGCTCTACCAACTGAGCTAATTCCCCTGATTGAGTTTTAATTTAGCATTTTAGATGCCGGATTGCCGAATCTAAAAGGTTTATAGGTCTTGGTTGCTCTCACGTTCGCAGACCGTCACTTACACTAGCACGTAACTGCTAAAAACGTCAAGTGTTTTCCGCAGCCGGCTCAGTGGGAGCGATCGAGCAAAGTGCGGCCACTCTGTCCAACTCTAAATCAGTAAAATAGTCCACCGTCCAATTAGCTTGGCGCTGGATCATGTGAAACGGGTAAGTGTGAGTCACACCCGCAACCTGAATCCCCGCTTTTTTCGCTGCTTCAATCCCCGCAAAAGTATCTTCTAGCGCCAAACACTCGATCGGTTGCAGGTTAAATTCGGGATATTTCTGGTTGAGAAGTTCGACAGCCAATAGATAGCCGTCAGGTGCTGGTTTGCTCGCCGTCAAGTCGTCACCTGCGACAATTAACTCAAAGTTTGCTGCCAAACCGGCCCGATCTAACACCAATTCTATCTCCGATCGCATTGCCCCGCTAACTACGGCCATTTTCAGTCCGGCGACCCGAATTTTGTCAATAAATTCTGCCAAACCGGGATAAATCGGCAGTTTCTCCAAAGTATCTATTTGAGCTTTGTAAGCTTGGGACTTGCGTTGCAGCAGCCGATCGAGATATGTTTCTGTTAGATATCGTCCTCGGCGCTTGAGCAGTTCGGTAATGCAAGCGCGATCGCTTTTTCCCAAACAAACTTCTCGAAACTCCCCACGTTTGAGCTGGAGATTTTCATCGAGCATCAATTGTTCGATTATTTTTTCGTGAATCGGCTCGTCATTAACAATCACGCCATTAAAATCAAATAAAACTGCTTTTAGAGTCATTAGTCATGAGTCATTAGTCATTAGTTTGCTAACAGTTAACCATTAACAGGCAACAGTTAATAGATCAAGCAGGAGCTGGAATGCCTGGTAAATCGCCATCAAAATCAGGAGTTCGATCGCCCCAATTCCACCCCCTCGCCACCTTTGCCTGTTCCAAATCTTCCCCCGGCAAAGGTTTCACGCCCTGCGTCACCTGATTAGTCCACCAGTGTTCGTGAGTTTGCACCGCCGCAAATCCAGCCGCCCCCGCCCAAGCATCGAGGCTGCCAGCCGCGTAAGACTTAATATAAGGCTCCTCAAAGATATCAGTCAGCCACTGCGTCTGCCGCAAAGTTTTTTGATTTCCGTCCAAAATTGCCACTTGTCCCCCAACCTTCAGCAGTCGGAAGCTTTCTCGCAAAATTGCCCGCGATACAGCAGGCGGCGTCTCGTGAAACAGCAAGGAAGCTGCTACTAAATCGAAGCTGGCATCGGCAAAAGCAACGCTTTCGGCATTTCCATGCAACCACTCGATATTTAAGCCGGCTTTTTGCGCTTTCATGTCGGCAACTACCAGCATATAAGGCGACAAGTCCAGCCCGACAACTTCTGCTTGGGGAAAAGCTTGCTTGAGCATGAGCGTTGTAGAGCCGGTGCCGCATCCCAAATCGATGATTCGGCGCGGTTTCACCCGCACAGCGTCAATTAAGCCTTGCCTGACGACTGTTTCGTGGGGAGGCAAAACATATTGCGTGATGGGATCGTAGGAAACGGCGGCACTGGGGTTGAGGTAGCCACCTTTAATGCCGTGAAAGTTTTGGCTGCTGTAATATTCGGGATAAACTAAGTTGGGTTGTCGGTAGCGATCGCCCGCTGTTTCCCAGTCGATACCTTCATAGAGTCGTTTCAGTGCTTGTTCGTCGATCGCCAGTCGAATCAGGGGCGACAAGAAGCGCTCGAAAATTGTATCCTTGCCAACAGCCATAAAACACCTTTAACAAAAACTCTTATAATTTTAGCCAACGGCCGTCAGCTTAGCATGAATTCAAACCGTTGAACCCCTCGAACCTCTCCCCTCTATCAGTTACCTCGCTTACCAAATCCGTGGGCTTCCTTTCGCACTTTCTTCTTATACCAGTTTTTATAAAAAATGCAACTGTATACCAGCTTCAAAAGCTTGTTCGATCGGGTATTCCAAAATCTAAAATCTACAATTTAAAATGGTATTATTTCCCGTTACTAATAGGAACTTTTACCAAAAACTCCGTGCCGCCGCCCGAAGGTTTAGAAATTTCGATGCTGCCTCCGTGTCCGTCTACTATAATTTTGTAGCTAATTGCTAACCCCAAACCAGTGCCTTTGCCCACGGGTTTGGTAGTAAAAAATGGGTTATAAATTTGGTCTTTAACGCTGTCGGGAATGCCTGGGCCGTTGTCGGCGATGGCCACTTTCAGAAATTTACCGCCATGTTCGCGAACTACTCCCGTGGAAATAGTAATAATTTTATCCAGGCGATCGATCTCGTTCAAGGCATCGATCGCATTGCTCAGCAAGTTCATAAACACCTGATTGAGCTGAGACGGATAGCATTCTACTGAAGGCACTTTTCCGTATTTCTTGACTATATAAATTCTATTTTTGATGCGGTTGGAGAGCAACAGCAAGGTATTTTCTATACCTTCGTGAATATCCGCCTGCTTTTTGTCAGATTCATCTAGGCGAGAAAAATTACGCAAAGAAAGAACGATGCTGCGAATGCGTTCGGTTCCTATTTTCATAGAATCCAATATATGTGGCAAATCTTCCTCGATAAATTCTAACTCAATTTCTTCGGTGAAATCTGCGATTTCCTGGGGAACCTCTGGGAAGGCTTCTTTGTACAAACTCACCAACTCTAATAAATCTTTAGTATATTTGCTGGTGTGAGGCAAATTAGCCGAAATGAAGTTAACGGGGTTGTTAATTTCGTGCGCTATTCCCGCCACCATTTGACCTAGGGATGACATTTTTTCGCTCTGCACCAAATGAGTTTGAGTTTTTTTCAGTTCATTTAAGGCGCTATTAAGCAGTTTTACTTGGTCTTGGGTTTGACTGTAAAGGTGAGCTTGAGTAATTGCGATCGCCAATTGGTCTGCCACAGCTTTTAATAGTTGGATTTCCTCCCGGCTCCAAAGCCAATGACTAACGTGGCTGCAAATTAAATAACCCTGCGGCTGGTTTTGAGTGTGGACAGGAACCGCTAAATAGCTATTAGCTTTTTTAATTTCGTTCGTTTGAGCTGCACCCTCCGCCCAAGTGTCCCTCGAAAGAATAATTGGCTCGCATTGGCCACTCGGTATCGACAAATTTCCGACAAAGTAAGACTCAAACTTCTTAGCGGGCGTCGAACAATCAGATGGGCAACATTCCCATAGGATGTGTAACATTTGTTCTTTGGGTTTGTACCACCCAAAAGCAGCCCGTTCTAGGTGCAGTAAACTTACTATTTCTTCGACTGTACTTTGCACAATCTTGTCTAATTCCAGGGAAGCGCGAATGCGTCCAGCAATCCGGTTGAGCATGGCTTCTCGCTCCGCTTGAGCGCGATTGTTTTCGGAGGAGTAAATTAGCCAAATTGCTCCTAGCATGGCTGGGCCGAGCAGTCCGGCCACGACCGATGTCAGCAAATTTAATGCTTGCAGTTGGGATTCAATATTTTCGCGGGGAATTACTAAAGCCATCGACCAATTAACTTCCTTGAGGGGTGCGTAGGCCACATACACCCATTTGCGATCTATTTTTACCAGTTCGATGTTGGTCTGGCCGTCGATCATCTGCCGCGCAATTGTGGAGAGTGCGGGGTCTTGTGACTGTAAAAAGCTTGGGGTCTCCCGGTCGATATTTCCAACTAAGTTACTGTTGGGATGAACAATTGGCACTCCTTGTGAATTGAGCGCAAAAGCATAACTGTCAGAACCGTACAGCAAGCTGTTAGCGACAGATGTAACTCTGTCTAATTTAATGCTGCCCGATAGGACTCCAATTACTTGATTGGGAGCGGGAGGTAAAGCCCAAATAGGAGCTGAAATAATGATTGTAGAAATTTTTGTACTGCGGCCTATCAGCGGGTCGGAAACGTTGAGCTGCCCGGCCATTGCTTTTTGAAAGTGTTGGCGGTCTTTACTGTTCGCGCGCTTGCCTAAAGTATTGATAAATAAGCCGTCCGGTTGAGTCAAGGACAAAATGAAATACTCTTTTAATCTGTATATTTCTCCTTGTAACCGGGGTTCGACTAATTTCCAATTAAGAGTGTTAACCGTAGGATCGTAAGCAAGGGTTTCTATTTCTGCTTTGCGAGTGCTGAGCCAGCGGTCGATTTCGTCAGTGCCTTTTTCTAGTTTTAATAGTGCGATTTGCTTTAAATTGTCGAGGATTAGCCCGCGCACAAAAAAATAGCTGATGCAAGCAGTTGTGCTAATGGTTAAAGCCGTGGTGGCCAGAATTAGCAGGGTCAGCAAATGGCGGCGCTGCCGTCTGTGCTGCCAAAGACTATGCGCTTGCTGCCACCGCGATTGAGCAGAACTACTGATGTTGTCCCAAAAGTGGCGCAGCTTTTTTGCTTGGTGTGGCGGCGGCGCAGACACTGATCCGGCTTGATTTGCTGGGTTTTGCATCATCAAATGTTCTCTCCGAATCACATTCATCAAACGGTATTGGTCATTCGCCAGAATTAATATCCGGCAAGTCGTGAGACCAGTTTCAGAAAATAATGCAACTGTAGGCTGGTGATTCCAACCCTGGTAGTCATCAGTCATTCCCAATCTAAAATCTAAAATCTAAAATTTAAAATGGTATGACTTGCATTCCTGTCTGCAAACAATTCTTATTCCGATCGCACGCTCGCCTTCTATTTTGGCATCAGCTTTATATTTTGACCTTCGGTTTACCTAATAGAGGTTACTGCTTTACGATATCTTTAATATCTATCTCGTTTGTATAACAAAATAATTGTAAATAACATAGAGAAAATACGGAGTTTTTTAAATTAGCAATGTATTCTAATGTAGAGGTAAATACTTATTGACAGTTTGACTAATTTGTGATCTGGCTTCAAGGAGAAATTTTTTCGTCTAAAGCTTTTTTGGCGAAGCGGGTTGCATAAACGGTGAGGGCGATCGTTGCTACCAAACCAATACCGTAGAGAACCCACTCAGCAGTAGTGCGCGATCGCCCACTAGATCCGAGTGCCGCCAAACTCCCGGCCAAGGAACCGATATAAACATACATGACTGTTCCGGGAATCATGCCGATCCAAGATGCGAAAAAATAGTCTTTTAGAGATACCTGCGTGACTCCAAAAGCATAGTTAAGTAAATTAAACGGGAAAATGGGAGAAAGCCGCGTCAGCAGCACAATTTTCCATCCTTCAGAGGCAACTGCGGAGTCGATCGCCTTAAATTTTTGATTGCCCTCTATCTGTTTGGAAACCCAGTCGCGAGTTAAATACCGCCCTACCACAAAAGCGCAAGTTGCGCCTAAAACCGAGCCGATGGAAACACAAACCGAGCCGCCAACGACTCCGAACAAAACGCCAGAACCGAGAGTCAGCAAAGAACCAGGGATAAATAGAACCGTTGCTACAATGTAAATTACAATAAAAGCTGCCGGGCCCCAAGGGCCGAGACTCGCGATCGACTCCAGGGCATTTTTCAGAATTCCTTGAAAGTTAAAAAACTTTGCCGCCACAATCAAAGCCACAGCTAAACCAATCCCTAAAATCAGCTTCCACCTATTTGATGTTGACGGATTTTCATCGGGCGATCGCGAATCATTCATTACCTCAACTCTCCACTCTCAATAATACGGGCATGGGGCATTGGGCCCAAAAGCATGGGGAATCGGGAATCGGGAATCGGGAATCGGGCCCAAGAGCATAGTTTCTTCCTTCTTCCTTCTTCCTTCTTCCTTCTCAAATCAAAGTACCGCCGCAGCTAGAACCGCAACCTGCCGTACAGCCGTAACAATAAGCAGCCGTTTGCACCTCTTGAATGACATCTAAACTACCAGATGCGAGCAATTTAGCAGTATTTATCTTTTCCCCGCTGCCAGTTTTCGCGGGCAGATTTTCCATTTGGTTAAAATCGCAGTCGTAGACATTGCCCAAATAGTCAATCGACAATTCGTTACGACACATTAAATGTTCTAGGGTGCCGGGATTAAAATTCTCCTCCAAAAACCCGAGATAAGGTTTGTGCAGTTTCTTATGTTCCAAATGAAACTTAGTTCGTCCCACCGGCAAATTAGTAATCGCGAACAATTGATTAAAACAAATCCCAAAATGTTCGGCTAAATAAACCTTGTAATCTTGCTCTAACTTGCCTTGTTCCGGTGTTAGCGAAAATTTGTCTGTTGTCGGCACTTGTGGATTGTACACCAAATCGAGAATTAAATTTGGGTTTTTCCCGTATCCCAACTGATTTAGCTTTTGTAGCGCCCGAATTGAACTGTCAAAAACACCGCTGCCGCGCATTTTGTCCACATTGTCAGCTTGATAGCAGGGAAGCGACGCCACAATTCTGAGTTGATGCTGCGCGCAATATTCGGGAATATCTTCAAAACCTTTTTCAAAGTAAATCGTCAAATTAGAACGAACAATTACCTCTTTACCTGCCGCCCTGGCAGCTTCCGCCAGCGGTTTAAAACCGTAAAGCATTTCGGGAGCGCCGCCGGTGAGATCAACAGTTTTAATTTGAGGAAAGCGGTGAATAATTTCAATTAATTGGTCGCAAATTTCCGGGGAAAGTTCTTCTGTTCGGTTCGGGCTAGCTTCAACGTGGCAGTGAGTGCAAGCCAGGTTGCAGCGTTTGCCGAGATTAATTTGTAAAACTGTAATCTGCTTTTTAGTTACAGCTGAGTTAATTTTGTTTTTGAAAGGCGTGACTGCTGTCTGAATCATGTGCTAACCTTTTGGTCTTTGCTCGCAACGAATGTAGAGGCGTTCCGACAGAACGCCTCTCATAATTTAGCACTAATTCTAATAGTTCTGGACGCATCAAAACCCAAGAAACTGGGTTTTTTGCCGTTTTTGCGGGATGTAACGCATCTTATGAGAAAAAAACCCGGTTTCTGACCACCCGTGCGTGTAGGACGATTAATCTTACTTGAGAGAGTCAACTAATGTTTCCACTCGTGCTTTAATTTCATCTCGAACGCGGTGAAAAGTTTCGATGGGTTGTCCGTCGGGATCGTCGAGTTGCCAATCTTCAAACACTTCTCGCAATACCCACGCTTCGGGTAAATTCACGCCGCAGCCACAGAGAGAAATTACGGCATCGTAGTCTTCTGCATTGAATTCGCTTAATGGGTTGGATGTTTGATCGGTGATATCAATGCCGATTTCTGACATGACTTGAATTGCTGTCGGATGAACTCTGCTTGATTCTAACCCGGAACTGGTGACTCCAATCTGGCCGGCTCCGATGGTTTTAGCGAATCCTTCGGCCATTTGCGATCTGCAGGAGTTTCTTTTGCAAACAAACATTACTTTTTTCATGGTTTTTGTTGGTTGTAAGTTGTTGGTTATTCGTTGTTGGCGGGGTTCCGGCGCTTTCTAAGCGCCCGGTAATTCCAGGGCGCGATTTGCTAGTGCGATCGCCTCTTTAGCCGCTTGTTCCTTGCGTTCGCTGTAGCGATCGGTCAAATAGTCGGCTTGCTCCCGCAACAGCAAGGTAAACTTGTACAGTTCCTCCATCACGTCGATCGCGCGATCGCGATAAGGCGAATCCTTCATCGTCCCATCGTCGTTAAACTCCTGATAAGCCTTAGCAACCGAAGACTGATTCGGAATCGTAAACATCCGCATCCAGCGACCCAAAATTCTCAAAGTATTGACAGCATTAAAAGACTGGGAACCGCCACTGACTTGCATTACCGCCAAAGTTCGGCCTTGAGTCGGTCTGACAGCCCCAATGCTTAAAGGAATCCAGTCAATTTGATTTTTCATAATGCCGGTAATATTGCCGTGCATTTCTGGACTAGACCACACTTGACCCTCCGACCACAGGCTTAATTCCCGCAACTCTTGAACCTTCGGATGAGTATCGGGAACGCTGCCGTAAATCGGCAATTCTAGAGGATTAAAAAATCTAACTTCTGCACCGAAATCCTCAATAATTCTCGCCGCTTCTTCCGCCAACAAGCGGCTGTAAGAACGCTCTCTCAAAGAGCCATATAAAAACAGGATTCTCGGTTTGTGCGTAAAATTTGTCATGATAATTTCAATTAAAATCCCGAAATCCGTTAGACAGTTCTCGATAAACTGCCACTGCTAATTGTGCTCCCCAGATAGGGGCAACCCAGTAAACCCAATGGTGGTTCCAAATACCGCCAATTAAAGCAGGGCCCAGCGATCGTGCCGGATTCATGCTCGCTCCGGTAATCGGTCCCATAAATGCAGCTTCTAACCCTACAGTTAACCCAATTGCTATCCCGGCAAAGCCGATGTGAGCGCGTCTATCTAATCCTGAACCGAGGATAACAAACATTAAGATAAAGGTCAAAACAGTTTCTAAAGTTAGAGACTGCAACCAGTTACCTTTGAGAGGAATAGTTGCACCGAGATTTGCTACTTTTCCTAGGGTAATTAGCAGCACTTGAGAAGCTGCGCTCGCACCCGCACACTGCGCCAAAACGTAAGGCAAAACTTTGTATTTTGGGAAAAAACCGCTCGCCCAAAACCCTAAAGTTACGGCCGGATTAAAGTGTGCACCGCTGATGTGTCCTAGGGCGTAAATCATCGCAGTTACTACTGCACCAAATACAAAACTGATGCCTAAATGAGTTACGGAACCCGCGCTAGTTTTGTTAACCATCACCGCACCGGTGCCTGCAAAAACCAAAATAAATGTACCTATAAATTCGGCGATCGCCTCTCGCCTGCAATCTGGCCGAGCACAAGCTAACCTACGATCTGTTGCATCCATCGCTCTCAACTAATTTGTTCCATCCGATCATATCAATAAAAATTGATATGTCAATCCTTAAAAAAGCCCTCTCAGTATTTGAGCGATCAAGAAATGTTGATGGGTTAACCCGCGTCGGCACAGGGACGCGCCGGCAGTATCTGGCTGAAGCGGCGGTATTCGGCGAGGTACTGTTCGAGGGCGACAAACTGAGCTAAATTGAGGCTGTAGTAAATCCAGCGCCCTTCTTGGCGGCTGCGGACTAAAGCTGCATCCTTCAAAGCTTTGAGGTGAAAAGAGAGTTTAGACTGAGTGACGTTGAGCCGATCGCACAAATCGCATACGCACAACTCCTGTTCCCGCAGCAACTCCAAAATCTGAATCCGCAGGGGGTCAGAAAGAGCGTGAAAGCCAGCAGCGATCGATTTATCTGCAACGGGCGGCGCGATCGTAGAATTTTTAACCATAAATTACCCTTAAATTTTTATTCAACAACTCCCGGCAAGATTTCTTCTTTTTACCCTTAGATTTGATATGGTTATCCTTTGATGGCAATCCCAAATCAACTGCGAACTCTTTCTCTTCTAGGACTAACGATTAATTCTCTTACCGATGCAACGCCCAGTAAGCGCCGCCGCTGATTGCAGCAGCAATTGGCAAGGTCAAAATCCATGATAGTAGAATCTGATAGAAAACGCGCACATTAGCTTTTTTTGAAATCAATCCTACACCAAAGATTGAACCTACCGAAACATGGGTAGTAGAAACTGGAAGTCCATAGCGACTGGCAGCAATAACTAAAAATCCCGTCACTAAGTTTGCCACAAGTCCTTGACCGGTATTCATTGCTGTCAGCTTTTTGCTCATTGTTTCGGCAACTTTTCGAGCATTCAACAAACCGCCGATCGCCATTCCCAAAGCTACTGCTAAACTTCCCCACTGAACTGATATTGATTGACCGACTAACATCAGCGAAACAATTTTCGGAGTATCGTTCAATCCTCTGGCAAAACTGACGATTCCCGCACTCATAAAATGGCAAACATCGACTAACTTTTGGCTGGGAATTTGTAAGAAATTTCCCAGGTACCTTTGCGTGCATTTATCGAGAGAATCGACCGCGACATCAGCGGTTGTGATACACTTCAGTATGTTAGTTGCATCCGGTTGAGGAATGGGAATAATCTGTTGGATTTTACCAGCGCAAATACACCATTCTTTCTGGATTCCCAAATAAACTCGCAGGTAGCGAGACAGCCCATAAATTAAAGCTGCTAATGGAATCGCAATCACGGGACTCAGCAACAAAGGCATTAGAAAAGTTTTCTGCAATGCTGTAAAATTAACTTGAGTACCAATTGCTACTAAACCTGCACCGACAAGAGCACCTGTAAGACCGTGAGTTGTGGAAATAGGGAATCCAGTTAAGGTAGCCAGAATAACGGTTAAACCCGCAGCGATCGCGACTGCCAAATGAAAATCTGGGGCATTGGCGATCTCGTCTGGAACTAGCCCTTTTCCCGAAAAGCTTTTTACCAGAGTTTCTGCTAAAAAAATAGAAAAGACTGAACCTGCAAAAGTTGTAATCGTTGCCCAACCAATTGCTGTTTTGTAGTTCGTCGTCTGACTGCCAAACAGTGTCGCCACGCCTTTAAAATTATCATTAGCACCATTGCAGTATGCTAAAAACAACGTGGCGATAAATAGGGCAATAATTAACATTCTCTTACTCAGAATAAGTGGGGTTTATTTAATTTTTTTTTGCGCGGGCTGCTACAGCACCGAATTTAATTGTATAGACACCGTTGCATCAAATAAAATAAGGGAAATATTAAGATTTCTTTGGAAGGCGAGCGATCGCATCTTAATTTCGCGCCAGCAACATGGGCCCGATATGGAACGATACTATAATTAAGGCTTGGCGATCGCCGACGGTACGCTCACCCTACCCATTCACTTAGGGTTCTGTACCCTTGCCGGCACATCTGTCAGTCCCGCCTTCTGCATCAGCGAAATCACCCCTATAGATAGAATTCCCCCAATAATTGCCCCCACCACTACCAGGATGATAAAGACTTTTTGCAGAGTTTTTTTAGTTGCCGGGTGGTACTGTTTCGGCAATGCTTCACCTTGCTCGTCAACTTCTTGCTCCAAGGGGTCTAGCGGATTGGAGGGATTTGAGTTAAAGGGATTGGGCGCTTGATTCATGGTTAGTTTGGGTTAAAGGAGATCGACAACTATTTTAACTTGCGATTTAGCCGCGCAGCTTAAATAATACATTCTGGTTTTACTGAATACTCTATAAACTTTATTAAGATTGCTAAAATACGGATTAACCCGGTTTATTGAATAAACCGGGTTTTTCAACATACTAAAAGTTTTATGTCATGCTTCTGCTTTTGACAGACGATCGAGAGAAATTGTTGCCGCCTTAGATACTTGAGAATTACTATCTTTTTCTAAGTATTTCAAAGCCGAAACGCTCTTAACACTCGGCAAATTGCCCAAAGCTTCAGCCAGCCTCTGGCGAATCAGCCAATCTTCCGACTGAGCAAAATTGAGGATGCGATCGATCGCCCCAATATCTTTAATTTCCCCCAAAGCCGAAATTGCCGCCTGCTGGATCACCACTTGCTCGCTGTCGAGAGCTTTTAGCAGCACATCGCGAGCCCGGGGATCTTTGAGATTCCCCAGAGAAACAGCAGCACTGAAGCGCACCAGCCATTGAGTATCTTCGTAAAAAGCCCGCACCAAAGCATCAAAAGCTCTGATATCTTCCAGATAGCCCAAAGCACCTGCAGCGTCAGCGCGAATGCCGTAATCCGGGTCTGTTTCTAGCAATTTGACTAGAATAGGATAGCACTCTGCTGTCGGTTTCACGCCGAGAGCAAACACAGCCATCGATCGCACTTGCAAACTTTCATCGTTCAACACCTTTTTAATCAAAGGCACCGCCTCTGCAGCAGGCACATTCCGCAAGTTGGCCAAAGCCACCATTCGATCGGCGGAATTTTGGCTTTCTAACTTGGCTGCAATTTGCTCTAAGCTTAAAGTTGTCATTATGGGTAAATCTTGTAGTAAAACTTTACATTCGGGTTATTTTGATTATAGGAGAGTCTCACGGGAAAAGCAGGCAGTAAAAACCGCCCCAGGATTTGAGATGAGTAAGATTGCGGATAAGTGACACGATTAATCTAAAGCTCAGATTGCGTGGAAATAATCAATGAGAAAGTTTATTATTTAAATCCCAAGCACAGGCGAGGTGTTTCTGCCGTTCCCTAAGGCTTTGCCCGATAGTTAGCCGCCCTCTGACAACCTGCAATCAACTATGCCGTTCTACCACCCGCCCTTTTACTCCTCAGCCTTAGAACAAGCGATCGATCGCTACCCCCTCACTGCCGGGCCAGAAACTTCCTTAGCAGTGGCGATCGCCCTGATGAGTCAGTTGCAAAACACTTGTCCCCTAGTCAAAACACCTGTACCTGCAGACCGGGGGGCGATAACCGAAACATCCGCGCCGGAAAAGGTGCGGGCCAGCTGCGTGTTCGTCGTACAGAACCAGCAGACTATTACCACAGGCAACTTATCCGACAACCCCAGCCGCGGACTGTTAATCGGCATATTAACACCCGCCGACCTAGTGAGGCTGATAGCTTCGGGCACAATAGACAACCAGCAAAAAGTAGCCCTGCACAAAATACCAATTTCCGAAGTGATGTCCCCGGTGTCGGTCTCCCTCACAGAGTCCGATGATCAAGACGTGTTTACCGCTTTATCCTTATTTCGCCAGCACAAGATTCGCTATTTGCCGATCGTCAATCAATTTCGCCACTTGGTAGGAGTGCTGACACGGGAAAGAATTCGCCAAGTATTGCAGCCTTCAAACATTCTTAAATTGCGGCGGGTAGCAGAATTAATGACTACGCCAATTACAGCGCCCCACACCGCCTCGCTGCTGACCATAACCGAACTGATGTCAGAGCATCAAGTCAGTTGCGTAGTGATTACAAAAAACAAAGAATTAACAATGGAGAAGCCCAAAGATGACTATACCTCCATTTTTCACTATTCCTTTCACCAACCGCTGGGAATTGTTACCGAATATGACCTTGTGCAGGCACAGTTTCTCGAACTAAATTTCCAGCAAACCCCAGCTCAAAAAGTCATGAGAACTCCCCTGCAATTTCTTCAGCCTTCCGATTCCCTATGGACGGCGCACAAAGAAATGCAGCAGCAACAAGTGCAGCGGCTGGTCGTCTGCGGGGGGCGCGGAGAACTGTTGGGAATTATTACTCAGACCAGCTTGCTCAGAGTCCTCGACCCCACCGAAATGTACCGAGTTGTCAAACAGTTGCAGCAATCGGTTTATCAACTGCAAGCCGAAAAAGTGGAACTGCTGCAAAGCCGCAACGCCAAACTAGAACAGCAGGTGCGGGAACGGACTGCCAAACTCCACGAACAATTGCAGCGCGATCGGCTGTTAACTCACATTTCCTTGCGGATTCACCAATCCTTAAACCTCGAAGAAATTCTCAACGCCAGCGTCGATGAAGTCCGCCAAGTTTTGCAAGCTGACCGAGTAGCAATCTTGCATTTAGAGTCCAGCAATTACGGCATTGTAGTGGCAGAATCCGTTGCCGAAAATTGGCCTTCAATATTGGGAGAAATCATGCCAGATAATATTTGGCAAGAATCTGCTTCCGTGATCGAACAGGAAATTTATGCGGTTCCAGACCTCGACCAAGCCTGTTTGAGCGCCGAAAAATATGCCCGGTTCCAGCAAGCGCAAATCAAAGCTTATTTGATTGTACCAATTTTGCAAGACGGCAATTTGTGGGGGATGATGTGTGTCCATCAGTGTTCCCAATCCCGTCAGTGGCAGCCTTCGGAAGTGGATTTGCTGCTGCAACTGGCAACTCAAATCGCGATCGCCATTCAGCAAGCCCAACTCTATCAGCAAGTCCAAAATCTCAACACCGACCTCGAACGCCAAGTCCAAGAACGCACCGCCGAATTGCAGCAAAAAGTTCACGAACTCCAGCATTTAAACGTCCTCAAAGATGAATTTCTCAGCACCGTTTCTCACGAACTGCGGACGCCTTTAGCTAATATAAAAATGGCTATTCATATGCTGAGAATTTCTCCCACGCTAGATCGGCGCCAGATTTATCTAGAAATTTTAGAAAGAGAATGTACTAGAGAAACAGATTTGATTAATGCTTTGCTAGATTTGCAGCGGCTCGAAGCCGCAACTTGTCCGATCGACCTCGAACCAGTAAACTTAGAAGTGTGGCTGCCTACTATTATCGACCCGTTTTACAGCCGGGCCCACGACCGCCACCAGGATTTGCGAGTAGAGTGCGATCGCCACCTCCCGACGATCAGTTCCAACCGCGCTAGTTTGGGACGAATTTTAGCCGAGCTCCTCAACAATGCCTGCAAATATACTGCCAATGACGGCGAAATTTTTCTGAAAGTTGAGTGCAAAAACGGAGACTGGGAACAAGACGGACAAAGGACAAATTCGCGACAAGCAAGTGCTGTGGCTTCAGAAATCCAATTTACACTCAGCAATCAATCGTCTATTTCCATAGAGGAATTGCCTCGAATTTTTGAGAAATTTTATCGAGTTCCCAACGCCGATCCTTGGAAACAAGGAGGTACAGGTTTAGGTTTAGCTTTGGTTCAAAAACTTGTCGAACAGTTGCAGGGAAAAATTGAGGTTGAAAGCAGGAATGGCTGGACTAATTTTATCGTCACATTTCCTACCAACCCGGATGGAAATTAGTCGGTCATCAGTCAATTTTAGATTTTAGACTTCGGCCTAAGAGGTGCGGCTAGCGCGAGCGTCAAATCGCGCTCAGTCGAACGATTTTAGATTTTCGATTTACTCCACAGATGAATCTGGGAGCTTGAAAAACCCACATTCCGAACCCAACTGTCACGTGGGGTGCGGGCGGGCTGTAAATTCCGTGGGATGGTCTAGCGAGAACAGATAGAGAAAGTATAAACCCACATTCCGCAGCCCCCAAGGGGCAGCGTAGGCGGATTGAGGGGGTAAAAGTGAATCATCGGAGATCGTAGTAAGTCAAAACACCCAAAAATCTGTGCAACTAGATCATCACTCACTTAGGAATTCCTAAAAAGTACATGAGGGCATGAATTAAATCTTCTTCACCCATAAAACTTCAATAATTACACCATTACTAACTATTAATTACCAGCATATAATTTGAGAAATCTGACAATTATACATCACGGCTAAACCAACACTTAATTAGAGTTTGCCGAATAATTGAGCGCAAACCAATAGCAGGAGCGATCGATATATTCAGAAGCAATTTACAATAACTTTTTGCTGCGTTAATTTTCTATGCCTATAAGTGTAGATTATATTCAATTTAAAAACAGGTGTTGTTTTGCCCGAACAACATAAAAACACTTCACGGGGTGACAACCCCGTCACAACATAGATAGAATCAATGACTTCGCGGAGTGACAACCTCGTCAAAAGCCCCGCCTGTGGCAGATTTACCTGACTTAAGTTAAAAAAAGATGGGGTCGAAATTCTATCGTTGTCCCATCTAGAAATAATGTTCCCTCAATTTTACCAAATTAATCTCGAAAAACAACTTAAACCAGCAGAATACCTGACTCTAAAAATTTTAGTCTATCTGTTGCAGACCCAAAAACAAGTTAATATCGAATTACTGGCTACCTTGATGCTTTATTCGATTCAATTTGAGAGCCGAAGGTGCAACTTGCAAAGTTTTCTAAAATTGGATTGCCTGAACATTAAAAGTTGATGATTTCCGTTAGCAAAAAATCTTAAAAACCAAATTTAAAAAGTCTAAACCTTTGAAAATAGCGATCAATCGCACGAAATGGCGAGCGCAAAATGTATTTATGCTGAGATTGATATGGAAGAAAAGAAGTATGCCATTATACAGGCTACTTCTAGATAAAAAAGGAAGTAGTAATATTGGCGAAAAAAAGCTCTAATCACTTTTGCTTGAGAGTTACTGTCAGATGACAAAATTATCATTTTAGGTGATAGAGAATTTGGTAGCATCAATTTGGCATACTGGCTGTGTGAGAAAAAAGTGAAGTTTTTCCTTATGGTGAAACAAGGGGGCTATATACAATAAAAAAATCTAATTTCATCCTCTTGTCTGACAATGGAAAGCTTTTATTTATCAGATGTAAAAATTATCAAACAACAAGGATGTGTAACTTTTAATATTGCTGCTTATTGGCGCCGCAAATATCGCGGAAAACAGGATGATAGGGTATACGGGTTCCAACCCTGTTGCGTCTCTCTCCTAAACCTCTTTGTCACCCCCCCAAATGCACGACAGCTTAGCATCGGGATTATTGATGATATCTCTATTTTCTACCTCTACGTGAATCATGGTCAATCCATTGTCATCTGCGGTTCAGAAATTATATTTTTAAAACCGTAGATACAGGCATATAAACACAGATTAATGCAGATGAATTAGATCAATTCCGGTTTGAGTATCCGTGATTGTTGACTGTTGACTAGATTTTAATATTCCCATGCTACCGGAATTGATATCAGTTATGTTCTTCCTTCATCCTTCTACTATATCGCCTCTATCGAGCGCTACAAATGCCTGTGCTGGCAGTACCAACTACCAAATCGGAATTCAAAAGCAAATCTAAATCGGTGTCGGGATTAACAGCATACAAATCGACTTTATCTCGACCCAAAAATACTCCGATCAAAGTCCCGATTCCCGCACCGCCGAGCACCTCTTCAGTCGCGATCGCCCGATCGCCCGTAACACCTGCGATCGCCGCCGCTGCTGCTGCACCCAACGCCGTATTCTTAACCAGATTACCAACATTAACGCCCTTGGTAACAGTTTCTTTCCTAGTAATCACTTGCGAAGTGGCATTGAGAGGCACTCTGCTGCCGTTGATTATACTTAATTCTTGAGCGACAAACTGAACCCCCGAAGCAGTCGATCGCAATTCGCCGCTAATTTTCGAGCCTTCGGGTATCAGCACTTGGCCATTACTGCCCGTGATATCCGAAGCCACAGTCAGCGTAATTGGAGATTTGTCATTGGAGCCGAGCAAAATCTTGCCTTTTGCATACTCGATTGGGATAGTCACTCCCCTGGGAATTTGCACAGCAACAGACTCGCTAACATCAATCTTAGCAATGTAAGGAGAATTAATTGCTCTTGCTTGATTGCTACTCACTAACGTTTGATAGATAAAAGCCGCTACTTCTGCTCGCGTTGCTGACTTGTTAGGTTTGAGAGATTTAGGATTGGGATAGCTGACAACCAACTGTTTTTCAGTAGCAGCAGCAACGCTTTTGACAGCATAACTTTGAATCTCGCCCGCATCATTATAGTAGCTGAGAACATCTTGAAAATCGCAGGTAGGCTCATAGCCCATGCCGTTATTTAAAGCGACTACAACTTGAACGCGAGGAATCTGCTGTGTCGGCCTGAAAACATTGCCGGGATAGCCAGACATCCATCCCATTTCGTAAGCTTCGGCGATCGCCCCGCTTGCCCAAAAATTAGACGGAACATCGGCAAACCTTACAGCAGCGCGGGTTTTTGCCTTTTTCACAGAACGCACCATTGCCGCGAATTCAGCCCGCGTTACCGGTGCATCCGGGCGAAAACTGCCATCGGGAAATCCTTTGATAATTCCTCTTTCTGACAAATCTTGAATAAAGTCTTTTGCCCAGTAGTTATTATTAACATCCGAAAACGCTGTCTGAGCAAAAGAAGGCGCGGGAGCTAGCATCGGCGCTGCGGTTGCGGCAACTGTTCCCAATGTTAATACAACAGATGTACCCGATTTAATGCGATGTAATACAGACATTTTTTGCTTCTCCAATTTACACATTTTTTTTTGAGGACCAGTAAGCTTTTGGTAGGCGGATTTATTCTGCCCGAACTTGCTCTTTCCCTCACTTATGTAATCATTGTTGAATATTTTTATTTGTAGTGAGGGGAAGATACGGTCTTTTAAAATAAATATTTTGATACACACTTGGGAATTTTAAAATGCTTAAATTCCTTAAAATCCTTATGTTGCTTATCTTCCTTATCTACCTTGAACTTATAGAGTTCTGGATCCAGAACCTTTATATATGTAGGGGCGGTGCCAAAAGTGTCCGCCCTCGCTCGACTGGAGTAATAACTAATGACTAATGACTAATAGCGGCGAGCGGCTCCCAACTGGTCACATCTTCAAATAAAGATTGATACCCCGCTGCATTGGGATGAAGCCCGTCTGCAATCAGGCGCGATCGCCACCAATCACTACCCCGATTTATCCATTTATCAAAAATATCTAAATAGGGAATGCCCCGCAACTGACAAGCTAATTTCGTTGCTTCCTTGTAGCGATATTGGTCAGCATGACTGTAATACAAACAATTTTGAAAAGGCATTTTACTTTCATCCACCGGCACCATCCCGACAAATATCACCGGACAAAGTTGTTGGGACAGGTTTAACAAATTATCCAAAACAGTTTTAAAATGTTCAAAATCAGTGTAGCTGCGCCCCGTCGGCGACTGCACTCTCGCCGAATCGTTGAGGCCTACCGAAAGAATAATCGCATCCGGGACGCGGTTTCTGAGTTCGCCCCGGTGGCGGAACTCGTTTTCCAGGCGCTGGGAGACTTGATAGGTGCGATCGCCCCGAACGCCCAAATTGTATAAAACGTGTCCTGCACTCTCCGGTAACATCCACTGGCGCCGCAATCTTTCCACCCAGCCACCGCCTACACCGTCGCCGAAACCGTAGATTAAGCTGTCACCGAAAGCAACCAATTTGAGGGGATGAGAATTTCCCCGATGCAAGTGACCAAAGGAATAGGCTGTTGCTACCTGCATAAGCAATGATACTCAGTTAATAAATTATGAATCTTGACATACTAGACTAGAATGTAACATTACATAAAGTAGGTAGTCTCATGGCTAAGCGTCAACCCTTCGATTCAACTCAGCTTACCCGTCGCGCGGAAGAGTTGATTAACGGTGCATCCAACCGCTATCGGATTACGGTACAGGTAGCGAACCGCGCAAAACGCCGTCGTTATGAAGATTTTGACAATATGGACGACCATCAAATGAAACCTGTAATGCGGGCGATATTTGAGATGTCGGACGAACTGACTCAGCCGGAAATAATCGGAGATATCTAGGCTTCGGGAGTTTTGAGTTTTGAGTGGTGAATTGCCCAAAGTTTTTGTCAACTCAAAACTCAAAACTTTGTCAAACTAGACTTGGGTGCGGGTGACAAGAAACCCGGTTTATTCCTAGTTCCCTCGTTAAGAAACCTCTGATTTTTCAATAAAACCGAATTAACGATCGTAAATCATAAAATTGTAAACTAGGACATCTGCTTACGGCTAAGTTTATGAAATTATTCTATTTCTCAAATTTTTGTCAAAACCGTGAATAGATTAAAGCAGGGCTTAAGTTTTCTTTTTGTTACTTTGAGTGTGGCTATTTTCACGCTTTTGAGTTGGGTATTGGAATCGGGCGAACTGAGTCTGTCGGCTTTGGAACCTTCGCTGCTGCGGACTTCTGAATCTTCCTCTGTGCAGCGGGTGGCTCAACAATCTGCGCCGCAAGTGAGGGTGCAAGATGCGTGGAAATTGGTGTACGAAAAATTGCCAGATTTCCCGATCGAAAATAACTACATTTCCAAGGAGACTGGAAAAATCGATCCTACCAATACTTTAGTCGGGCGGTTGATTCGATATCACGTATTTGTCAAAGGACGCCCGCCCAATTACCGCTTTGATTGGAAGTTAAGTTTAGCTGACTATCTGGGGGCGACTCCAGATTATTTGGTGGAAAGCGTTTATCCGGGAAAGGACGTTTTGCGATCGAATCCAATGGAACAGGATCGTGCTGCTATTCAGAGGTTAAATAGAGCACAGCGGGATGCTTTAGTTCAAGCTTTGGTTGATGTTTTTACTGAGAATTCCGGGCTTGGGCGCACACCTGCTGCGGGGGAAAAACCACAAGGGCGATCGAATTCGCCGGAAATACCGCAGCCGCAGCCGGGAGATGCGAAGTTGCTGCTACCGTAATACTCAGAAATGCAGAAACCGGGTTTTTTACGGAAATACTGCATCCGGGCCTTTGAAAATGGTAAAAAACCCGGTTTATTTCCTATTTATGGGTAATATCAAATCTGTTAGCATCGGAATTATTCCTATCTCTATTCTCTTCAGCGGCGTGAATCAGCCTCAATCCCTTGTCATCTGCGGTTAATACATTATCTTTTTTTGACCGCAGATGAGGGCAGATCAACACAGATTAATGCAGATCAACTCTATCAATTTCGGTTGCACAATCCGTGATTGTTGACTGTTGATTGCTTTTGACTATTCCCCTGTAACCAGAATTGATATAAGTCCTGCTAATCTAAAATCCAAAATCTAAAATCTAAAATCCCTCAATGGTGGAACGTATAATTAAGACTGGTAGCGGATGGCGTTTGGGATGGAACCCGGAGGTGGATGAGTTTCAGGGTTTGGTGGCTGGCGACGGTTGGGCGATCGAACTCACGGAGGCTGAGTTGAACGATTTTTGCCGATTGTTGGGGCAATTAGCAGGCACAATGAGTCAAATGGCCTCTGAGTTAATGGACGAGGAAAAAATCGCCATTGAAGCCGAAAGCGACTTGCTGTGGGTCCAGGTGGAAGGATATCCAGAAGCTTACAGCGTGCAATTGATCTTGAATGCTGGTCGAAGGTGCGAGGGTTTTTGGCCCGTGGCTGCGGTTCCGACTTTGGTGCAGGCGGCAAAAGTTTTAAAAGTTTTTTGACTTTTTCGGGAATTCTATGCTAAGCTGTTAAAGCTTTCGGGGCGTAGCGCAGCTTGGTAGCGCACTACTTTGGGGTAGTAGGGGTCGTGGGTTCAAATCCCGCCGCTCCGATTGTGATAAAACCTTCTCTATGAGAAGGTTTTATTGTTTTAGGCCGGCGACGCAGCTCTTAACATTCTCAATTAGGGGCCAATGGCACTGAAAAAGTCTCAATCACGCCCTCCGTTTAGATTTCAAGACAGAGCGAGGTTCCTGCATTCGAGGATA